>JAAZNB010000296.1 GCA_012798515.1 Chloroflexota bacterium | reverse complement strand
TTGGCTGGCCTCGGCGTAGCAGGGGATGCGGGTATGGGGATGGGCCTCGTCTACCGCCCATGCACCAGGACGAGTGGGGTGCGTTCGCAACGCACCTCTTCGCCAGATCTGCGAGAATACACCTTTTGCCCGGCCGAGGCGCGAGAGGGGGGTACGCCGGCTTCCGGGCACAGCCAGGGAGGCTCACCGGCCGCAGAGCGGCCGCGGCGGGTGCATCCGCGGAGCGAATGCACCAGGAAGATGCACCTGGAAACACGCTTGGCGGGCTTTTCCGGGGGGCGCAGGAGTGGGGTGCGTTTGTAACGCACCTCTTCGCCGGGCCATGCGAGAATACACCCTTTTGCCCGGCAGAGGCGTGAGAGGGGGGTTGGGGTACGCCGGCTTCTGGGCGCGACCGCACTGGCTCACCGGCCGCAGAGCGGCCGCGGTGGGTGCATCCGCGGAGCGAATGCACCAGGAAAAAGCCGATCTACGCCGGGCGGGCTTTTCTGGGGGGATGCAGGAGTAGGGTGCGTTCGTAACGCACCTCTGCGCCAGGCCATGCGAGAATACACCCTTTTGCCCGGCCGAGGACAATCAGGCGCACCTACGGCTGGGCCACGCCGGGGCGGCCGAGGGTGGCGTTGTGGGGATGGAGCAGCTCTTCCAGCTCGGCCACCGGCAGGGGACGGCTGACCAGGTAGCCCTGGAACTCGTCGCAGCCGATCAGCTCCAGGTAGGCGCGCTGCTCCTCCGTCTCCACCCCTTCGGCCACGACTTTCAGCCCCAGGATGTGTCCCATGGCGATGATGGCGGTGGTGATGGCGGCGTCATCCGATTCGGCCTTCAGGTTGCGAATAAAACCCTGATCGATCTTGACGCAATCCACAGGGAAACGCTTGAGATAACCCAACGAGGAATAACTGGTGCCGAAATCGTCGATGGCGATGGAAACACCCATGCGGTCCAGGTCCTGCAAGATCTGCGTGGTCTGGTCGAAATTGAGCATGGCGGCGCTCTCGGTGATCTCCAGCTGGAGCAGGCTGCTGGAGATACCCGTCTCCTCGATGATGCGGGCCACCTTCGCCACCAGGTTCTGGTCCTGGAACTGGCGGGCCGAGATGTTGACCGAGACGCGCAGGTTGGCGTAGGGCGTGCCCTGCCACTGGCAGACCTGACGGCAGGCCTGGCGCAGCGCCCACTCCCCGATGGGGACGATCAGGCCGGTCTCTTCGGCCAGGTGGATAAACTCACCCGGCGGCACCATCTGGCGCACGGGGTGGTGCCAGCGCAGCAGGGCCTCCACGCTGGGCACCTGGCCGGTGACCAGTGAGACGATGGGCTGGTAATAGAGCTCGAATTCGTCCTGCTTGATCGCCTGGCGCAGCTCGGTCTCCAGGCGCAGCAGGGCCAGGCTGCGCGAATGCATCTCGGCGTCGAAGATCTCGTAGCGCGCCCGCCCGTTGGACTTGGCCCGGTACAGGGCCGTGTCGGCGTCGCGCAGCAGGTCCTCGGCCCGCTCGTACATGGGCTGCAGCATGGCAATGCCGATGCTGGCCGTGGTGTACACCACGTGCCCGTTCAGGTCGATGGGGGCGGCCAGCTCCTGCTGGATGCGCCCGGCCACCAGGGTGGCATCGTAGATGTTGTGGATATCTTCCAGTAAGATGGCAAACTCGTCGCCGCCGAAACGGGCGATGGTATCGCTGGCGCGCAGGCTGCACTGCAAGCGCTGCACGATGACGCGCAGCATGGCGTCGCCGAACACGTGCCCCAGGCTGTCGTTGACCACCTTGAAGCGATCCAGGTCCAGGAAGAGCATGGCGGACTGAGAGCTGGCGTGGCGCTTGAGGCGCACCATGGCGCGCTCCAGCTGGGTGAGGAAGTAAGCCCGGTTGGGCAGGTGGGTCAGGGCGTCGTGCATGGCGTCGTGGCGCAGGCGCAGCTCGAGCGTCTTGCTTTCCTGGATGTCGGAGAGCGAGCCGGCCATGCCGCGCACCGTACCCCCGTCTCGCTCGTAGGCCAGCCCGCGGGCCTGGACCCAATGGTACGTCTGCCCGTCCGAGAGCAAGATGCGGTGCTCGCTCTCCAGGTGGGGGGTCAGGCCTTGCAGGTGGGCGTCGATGTCGTCCTTGACCTGCTGCAGATCGTCGGGATGGATACGGTCGAGCCATTCCTCCGGGCGGTCGCCGATCTCGTCCTCCTGGTAGCCCAGGATGGCCTTCCAGCGCGGCGAAAAGTAGATCGTCTGGCGCTGCAAATCCCAGTCCCAGATGCCGTCGTTGGCCCCGTTGACCGCCCGGCTGTAGCGTTCCTCGCTGGCGCGCAGGGCCTCCTCGGCGCTGCGTTGGGCGGACAGGTTCTCGACGAAAGCGTTGAACCAGTGCATCAGCTCGCCGATCTCATCGTTTTCGTGGGCCGGCATGGGCTGGTCCCAGCCGGCCACGCCCTTCTGGAACATCTCGAAGCGGCGGGTGATCATGCGGATCGGCCAGACCACTTCGCCGGAAATGACCAGCATAACCGAGCCCACGATCAAGAAGGCGGCCAACAAAGCCGCCAGGGTAGTGGTGCCGATGGTGTTGGCCGGGGCATACAGGGCCTTCACCGGGGTGAGATGGATCACCGTCCAGTCGCTCTTGGCGGACCGGACGGAATTGACCCGCATGGGCACGCCATCCACGCCGAAATCGAAGCTGCCCTGGCCGTCCTGGATGGCGTGCAGCAGGTCCGGGTCGGCCTGGGCTCCAATTTGCCGGCTATCGGGGTGGTAGATCAGGCGGCCTTTGGCGTCCACCACCAGGAAATAGGCGCCCGAGATCAACGACACCCCGGAGAAATGTTCGTGGACGGCTTCCACGCTGTAATTGACCAGCAGCAGGCCGGCCGGGACGGGCTGGTTGGTGCCCGGGTCGATGATGGTGACCACCTTGGCGGCCGTGATCACCCGCGTGTATTCGGAATTGAGGTTGACATTGTCCTCCACCCCGCTCCACAAGATGCGCTGGTCGTTGTCCAGGGCCTCCTGGTACAGGCGCTCGATCAGGTCGGTGCGGATCTGTGAGACGTCCAGGGTGTCGCCCACGTGAAAATGGTGCCCCTGGTTGGAGAACAGGTCGATGGAGACCAGCCCTTCCAGGCTGGAGTAGCCGTTGAGGATGTAACCGATGCGCGCCTGGGTGGCCAGGTTGGTATACGTGTCGGTCGTGCTGGGGTCCACCAGCACTTCCAGAATCTCCTCCACCCCGGACAGGTTGGTGATCAGGCTCTCCACCTGCTGGAACTGCAAATCCAGGTAGTCCTTCTGGTTGAGCGCCATCTCGGCGGCGTAACGGGCCACTTCGTTCTGCAGGGTAATGCGCGAGACCTGGTAGGATACCAGGCCGACCAGCAGCAGCGGCAGGATACCGGTAAGCAGGAAGAAGAGAAAGAACTTCTTGGATAAATTAAGACGACTAAAAATCCATTTCATAAGGACTGCCTCGTGGGGCCGGGCGGCGCACAGGGCCGCTGTGGGCCGTCATCCGGCTCGCCGGTAGGACGGTTGTATTATGGGTTCACAGTCTGGCGGGTGACCAGCACCGCATCGACCAGGGTCACGGCGGGGGTGCTTTCGCCGGCCAGGCGCTTGACGGCGTACTGCACGCCCAGGTAACCCTGGCGGGCGGCCTGCTGGTCCACGGTGGCCAGCAGCTCGCCGCTGCGGATGGCCGGCATGGCCTCCGGCAGGGCGTCGAACCCGGCCACGCCCACCCCGCGCCGGCCGGTTTCTTCCAGGTACTTGAGCACGCCCAGGGCCATCATGTCGTTGGCGCAGTAAATGAGGCCGATCTGCGGGTGGTCCTCGTACAGCTCGCCAATCAGGTCGTGGGCCTCGTCGATCTTCCAATGGGCCGAAGCCGAGGCGACCAGGGTCACGTTGGGGTTCTCCCCAAAGGCGTGCAGGGCGCCGCGTTTGCGGTCGATGGCGTTGTTGGCAGTGGGGATGCCCTCCAGGATGACCGCCTCGACCGGCGCTTCGACGCGGCCGGTGAGCACGCCGGCCGAGAGATAGGCGCCCTGCTCGTTGTCCACGCTGATGAAGGGCACGTCTTCCAGGCCGGCTTCGGCCATGCTGAAACCATTGAGACGGTTATCGATATTGATGATGACGATACCGGCCTCCTGGGCTTTCTGGAGCACCGGGATCAGGCTGGTAGAGTCGCCCGGGGCGATGACGATGGCGTCCACCCGGTTCTGGATCAGCTCTTCGACGATCTCGATCTGCTGTTCGATGGAGGTCTCCTGGGCGGCGGTTTTGACGATCAGGTGCACACCCAGCTCCTGTTCGGCCTGGCGGGCGCCCTTTTCCATCTCGACGAAGAACGGGTTGGTGAGGGTCTTCATCACCAGGGCCACCTGGGCCGGGGCAGGCGCGGAGGGCGTGGGCGTTTGCTGTGCGGACCGCGGGCCGGCGCAGCCGGCGGCCAACAGGCACAGGGCGGCCAGGAGAAGCAGGATAGACTGGGTCGGTTTGTACATGGGGCGACTCCTGTGTTCCGGAAAGGTGGGCCAGAGACGGCGATGATTCATGGATGAGGAGTCACGGTTTCCCCGCCGGCCGGCGCGCGGACTGACGGCACAGACGGCTGCACCGGTCGGCACGACCGGCAGGCAGCGCGGCGGCCCGGCCAGTGGGCGTGTTCGATTGCGCTTGTCCTTGTGGGAGAGTGGGCAGGTTGGTCAGCGTGCATCCAGGGGGCGGCATGGGCCCGGTGGAGGTCACTTCAGCGATGGTACCCAAAAAAGCCTCCGGGGTGGAACGATCGATTGTCAGGCGGGGGGTTTCAAATCAGGGAAACCAGGAATGATTATACCGCGCAATCCCCGGCCGGCTTTGTTCGGGGGACACTACAAGGTTGTTAAGTCCGGATTTTTACCGGCCGGGTCT
>JAAZNB010000295.1 GCA_012798515.1 Chloroflexota bacterium | reverse complement strand
GCAATTCCCTGCGCCTGTAGATATTCCTCAATGAATGTTCGCTCGTTGGTGGGCTGAGGTTGGGTATGGACGTTGAAATCACTGTGGATCACGTCCTGAGGTCCATACATAGCACACCTCCCCCCCTGATTTTTATTCTATTCGGTTGGAAACGCCGCTGGGAACCATCGTTCACAGGCCAAATCTGGCATAACCAATTTACATCTTTTTTCTAACCGAGTCAACACTGCCCGGTAAGAATTTTCTCATAATCCCTGTCGGGAGTCTCCTTACAGGGGGGAGGAAAAAACGGCGCCTCTCTCTCTGGCGCACCCGCTCTGCGGGTGTGCCGGGGCCGGGCCGCTCCAGCGGCCGTGAGGGCCGGCAGGATTATGCCACGATGAAGGACAGGGCGGCTCACCGGGCGCAGCGGGCCCACGCAGAGCGTAGGCCCAGAAAGTCGTGAAACGCACCGCTTTCCCGGCATATGCGCGCCCCATGGCCAACGCGGGCACCTGGCCGGCGGTGAAAGAGCACCCCCTCCTGCACCTCCCCCATTTTTCCAGAACCAAAAATGGGGGAGGGAATAACGGCGGCCGTGAGGGCCGGCAGGGCGCCCGCGGGGGCGGGAGCCTCAGGGCTGGGTCACGGAGACCAGCACGGCACGGACCATGGTGCGCAGGCGGTAGGCGTCTTGTTCGGCGTCGTAGCTCTTGCAGGTGAACAGGGTCACCCAGGGCAGTTCCTCGTGCTGCAAGAGGGTCTGGACGTCGTTGGGGGCGATGGTGGTCACCTCGCGCACCTCGTAGACGTAGAGCTTGCCGAAGGCTTCCAGGCGCACCTGGTCGCCCCAGCGCAGGGTGCCCAGGTGGATGAACGGCCCGGGGCGCCCGTTGGCCAGGTAGACGTGGCCGCTGATCACACTGTTGCCCGGCAGGGTGGGGAAAGCCGTGCCTTCCAGGTAGCCGGCCTGGCTGCCCAGCCAGGTGGCGTCCCAGCCGTCCGGGGTGGCGGGGATGCCCACGATGGCGGTCTTGATCCCCAGGGCCGGGATCTCCAGCACCACGCTGGCGGCGGTGTAGCGCCGCCCGTCCGGCTGGGCGGGCAGCAGGCTGGCCCGCCCGGGAGCAAAGCCGGTCTCGGGCAGGCGCAAGGTGCCATCCGTCGCGGCGCTGTCGCCCCGGCTGCGCCGCACGCTGATCAACACGTTGGACGCGTTGTTGAACACCCGGTCGCCCAGGGAGGAGGTGCTCAGGCGCACGCTGTGATCGCCGGTACGCTGGCTGCCCCGGGCGCTGACCCGGGCGGTGATCGTGATCCGGTAGACGCTGGTGGTAGACAACGTGCCCAGGTTGGTGGTCACGGTGTTGCCGCTGATTACCGGGCTGGCGGGCAGGGAGGGATCGGCCGTGACGGCCAGGATGTCGAGGAAATCGGCCAGGGTATCGGTCAGGATCACGTCCTGGGCGTCGGTGCTGCCCAGGTTGCCCACGGTGAGGGAATACACCACCACGTCGCCCACGTCCAGCTCCTGCGGGCTGGCCAGCAGGAGCACGGCCGGGTCGGGCGGGAGGGGCCCCGTGGAGGGCGCGTCGTAATAATTGACCGTCAGACGCTGCGACCCGGTGAGGAAGACGCCCAGGCGATTGAGAGTGGTGCTGGCGTAGCCCGCGGGGTCGCTCTCCACCACCTGGTACGCGCCGGGGGCCAGGTTGGTAAACTGGTAGGAGCCATCTGCGGCAGTCGTGGTGGTGGCCACCAGGTTGCCGGCCCCGTCGTAGAGGGTAATGGTCACCCCGGCCAGGACGGTCTCACCGGGGTCCTGCACCCCGTTCTCATTACCATCGTCCACCACCACGCCCTGGATCGTGCCGCTGCCGATGGGCGCCGCCACGGTCAAATCACCGAAATTGACCGTCTGGCTGCTGTTGGCCGCCAGGGTCACGCTCACCTGGTTGGGCGTGGTGCTGCTGTACCCGGCCGGGTCGGTCTCCTGCAGGGTGTAGGTCCCGGCGGTCAGGCCGGTGAAACGGTAGGTGCCGTCCACGTCGCTGAGGACGGTGCCCACCAGGTTGTTAGCGCCGTCGTACAGGCGCACGGTCACCCCGCTGAGCAGGGATTCGCCGGGGTCAAAGATGCCGTCCCCGTCGGTATCGTCCCACACCAGACCGCCAATCGTCCCGGAAAGAGCATCCAGGAAGAGGTTGCCCGTGTAGCTGCCGCCGGAGAGCAGGGTGATGCTGATGCTGTCGTCGTTGGCGCCGCCCGAATCGGCCGTGGAGTAATACCCGCTGGGGTTGGTCTCCACCAGGGTGTAGCTGCCGGGCGACAGGCCGCTGAAGGAGAACAACCCGCTGGACGTGGTGGTCACGGTCGGGCAGTCGACGTTGAGGGTGCAGCCGGCGCTCACCAGGGCCACCACCGCCCCGGCCAGGCCGTTGTCGGCGTCGGTGGAATCGCCATCCGCGTCGGTGTCATAGCGCACCTGCCCGCTGATGGTGTTGGGCAGCAGGTCGAGGAACTGATTGCCGCTCGAGCTGGCCCCCGACGCCAGAGCGACGGCGATGCGGTTGTCATTGCCGCCCTGCGAGTCGCCGGTGGAACTGTACCCGCTGGGATCGGTCTCCACCAGCACGTAGTTCCCCGGGGCCAGGCTGGTGAAGGAGAAGGCCCCGCTGCCGTTGGTGGTGGTGGAGGTCACCAGGCTGCCGTCGGCGGGGTCGCCGTCGCCGTTGGGATCGGTGTATACAGAAATGGTCACACTGCCGATGCCGGTGGTCTCGCCCGCATCCAGCGCCCCGTTGCCGTTGGCGTCCAGCCACACGCTGCCGCTGATACCGGCCGGCTGCGTATCCAGAAAGGCGTGGCCGCTCGAGCTGGCCCCCGAGGCCAGGGTGACGGCGATGCGGTTGTCGTTGCCCCCCTGCGAATCGCCGGTGGAACTGTACCCGCTGGGATCGGTCTCCACCAGGACGTAATCCCCAGGGACCAGGCCGCTGAAGGAGAAGGCCCCGCTGCCGTTGGTGGTGGTAGAGGTCACCAGGCTGCCGTCGGCGGGGTCGCCGTCGCCGTTGGGATCGCTGTACAGGGAAATGGTCACACTGCCGATGCCGGTGGTCTCGCCCGCATCCAGCGCCCCGTTACCGTTGGCATCCAGCCACACGCTGCCGCTCAAGCTCGCCGCCTGGGCGTCCAGGAAATCGTTGCCGGTCGAGTTGGCCGCGGCCGCCAGGGTGACGGCGATGCGGTTGTCGTTGCTCCCCTGGGTGTCGCCGGTAGAGAGGTACCCGCTGGGATCGGTCTCTACCAGGACGTAATCCCCCGGGACCAGGCCGCTGAAGGAATAGGCCCCACTGCTGTTGGTGGTGGTGGAGGTCACCAGGCTGCCGTCGGCGGGGTCGCCGTCGCCGTTGGGATCGGTGTATAGAGAAATGGTCACGCTGCCGATACCGGTGGTCTCGCCCGCATCCAGCGCCCCGTTGCCGTTGGGGTCCAGCCATACGCTGCCACTCAACGTAGCCGCGCTGGCCGACTGGTAGCCGAAATTGTTACCACTGCTGTCAGCCGTGGTCAGGGTCACCAGGCGCGGGTTGGTCCCGCTGACCAGGTTATAGCCGCTCACCCCGTTTACCACGGTGACGAAATAGCTGCCGGGCGAGAGGCTGTCGAAGGCGTAGGTCCCGTCGGCGGCGCTGTAGCGCACGCCCAGGAAGACGTCTTCGCTGGTGTTCAGCGTGCCGTTGCCGTTGTCCTGGTAGAGGTACAGGGTGACGTTGAACAGGCGGTTCTCGCTGCCCCCGATGGTGCCATCGGCGTTGGCGTCTTCCCATACCACGCCGCTGAGGTTATAGGCGCTGGCCGGGTCGCTGGCGGCGTAGGTGGCCTCGGCCGGGCCGGAGGTGGGCAGGGGCGTCCCGCCCCCATCGGTCCCCGAGACGGTGGCCGTGTTGGTATGCACCCCGCTGGCGGCGCTGAAGGGTCCCACCACGCAGAAGGTGGCCTGGCCGTCGGGAAGCGGGTCGGTCAGGGTGCAGCCGGCCAGGCTGACCAGGGCGTCGTTGATGGTGGGGCCGTACAGGTCGCTCCCGCTGGTGTTGATCACCGTGAAGCGGTAATAGATCGGGTCCCCGCTGGACAGGCCGCTGATCGAGGTGGCCCACGGCCCGCCGGCGCTCGTGCTCACCTGCTTGACCAGGGCCGGCGCGCCGGACGTGGCGCCCACGTACTGCGCCGAGGCGCTGGAGGTATAGTCGGTGCCGCTGTAGGTCCCCTGGGCCGTGGCCGTGTTGAGCACGCCGCCGGACTGGGCCACCACTGCGCCTACGGTGCAGGTGGCCAGCGGGTCGGCAACGGTCAGGGTGAAGGGCGTGGCCAGGGCGCAGCCGCTGAGGTCCAGCCCGGGGTCGGTGACGCGCACCGCAGAGAGGTCCACGTCACCGGTATTTTCCACCGTCAGGCGGTAGTACACGTTCGAACCGGGCGCCAGGGTGAGGAAAGAGGACCACGGGCCGGAGGAGCTGTCGGAGACCTGCTTGGAGAACTGCAAACCCGGGTGGGTGGTGATGACCGCCAGGGTGTCGCTGGCCGCCGGGGCAGTCAGGCCGCTGGTGCTCGTGGTCAGGGCGGAGGTGGTATTGGCGTAGTTGGCCACGCTGGCGGAAGTGACGTTGACCGACACGCGGCAGGTGCCGCCGGCGGCGATGGAACCACCGCTGAAGGTGATGCTCCCTGAGCCGGCCCCGGCGGTGAGGGTGGGGGTGGAACTCGAGTCACAGCCGCTGTGGGTCGCCCCCGGCGTGGCCGCCACGACCACCCCGGAAGGCAGGCTGTCGCTGAAGGCGATGCCGCTCAGGGCCACCGGGTTGGTGTTGGTGACCACGAAGGTCAGCACGCTGGTCTGCCCGGCGTAGATCGGGTTGGGAGAAAACTGCTTGGAAAAGCCCGGCGCGACCAGGGCGTTGAGCGTGTCGCTGGCCGAGCCGCCGGCGCCGGTGTTGGTGCCGCTCTCGGTGGTGCTGAGGTAGCCGCTCACGTTGGCGTACCCGCCGGAATCCGTGGCAGTGACGTCCACGTAGACCGTACACGTCCCGCTGCCGCTGGCCGGGATCGTCCCGCCCGAGAAGCCGATCGTGCTCGTCCCGGCGGCGGCCGTCAGGGTGGGGCTGCCACAGTTGGTGGAGCCGGCGTTGGGCGTGGCGGCGATCTGCATGCCGGCAGGCAGGCTGTCGCTGAAACTGGCCCCGGTCAGCGCCACGCTGTTGGGGTTGCTGAGCGTGAAGGTCAGGGTAGAAACCCCGTTGACCGCGATGGGATCGGGGGAGAAGGCCTTGGTGATGGACGGCTGGGCGGCCGTGCCGCAGCCGGTGAAGGTGATCTCGTCGATGGCCAGGGTAGCGTCGGCCCCGTTGTTGCCCGCGTTGGCCCCGTAGACGAAGAAATAAGTCACCCCGCTGGTGCTGGTCTGGCCGGTGAAATCCAGCGTGGCCGAGGACCAGGTTTCGGCGGGGACGTAGCTGGCTTTGGAAGTCTGCGGCGGGGTGGCGCTGGCGCCATAATACACCCGCAGGTCCTGGGGGCCGTTGGCCGAGCGGATGTACCGGAAGCTCATGCCCACCCCAGTGTAATTGCGCGTGTCGACGGCAAACAAGAAATAACGGCTGGTGGAAGCGTTGAAGGCCGTGTTGCCGAACCCGCTGGCCTCCCAGGCGTAGGGGTTCGGGCTGCCGATGCCCGTATCGATGGTTTGGGTCAACGTGGCGCTGGCCGAGGCGCTGGCCGTGCCCACGTCCGAGGCCGTGAAAGTGGGCGCCGGCGGGGTGGTCGTGCTGGTGGGGTCCATCGACCAGCGCGCCAGGGTCAGCCCGCACACGCCGCTGCCCGTGCTGGTGGAGGCCACGGTCAGGTTGGCCGAGGCCGTCTGCCCGGTATCCACCCCGCCCACCACCAGGGTACTGCTGGTGTTGGCGTATACGCCGGAGGTGGGCGCCGCCGGCGCGCTGACGGTGACGCTGACCGTGCAGGTGCCGCTGGCGGCGATGCTGGCGTTGCTCAGCGAGAGGCTCGTACTGCCGGCCACGGCGGTCAGGGTTGGCGAGCCGCAGCCCAGGGTCGTCGCCCCGGAAGGGCTGGCCACGGTCAACTGCGCCGGGCTGGAGGGCAGGTCATCCGAAAAGCTGATGCCGCTCAGCGGTGAGGCGGTCAGGTTGGTCAGGGTGAAGGTCAGGGTAGCCGTGCCCCCGGCGCTGATCGAGACCGGTGCAAAGGCCTTCTGGAAGCTCACCGCGTTGCTGATGGTGGCAATGCGGGAAGAGCTGGAGAAATCGCTGTTGTAATGAAAGCTGCTGCCCGAGAAATCGTACAGCAGGGTGTTGAGGCTCAGGTTGGACCCGCCCCCGCCGACGATGGTCACGTTGAAGGTGGTGGTCACCGCCCCGCCGGTCTTGCCGTCGCTGCCGACACAGGCCAGGTAGGTGGCGCTGAGCGGGTTGTTGTCCCAGGTACAGGAGTCGGCGTACAGGCGGTCGTAGGGCGAGGACAGGCTGGTGACGGCGTAGGTGGAAGTGACCGAATTGATGCGGAAGACGGTATTGGGCAGGGAGATGAAGCTCTCCAGCTGGTTGTAACCGTTGGTGGCCGTGCTGCCCACCAGCTGGATGTTGTAGGTGCCGCCCACCGCCAGCGACATGGTGCCCCCGGGGCCGATCGAGACGCCGTCCAGGCGCACGTCGGAGACGGTGTTGCGGTTCTGCGAGACCAGGTGCTCCACGAAGACCTCGCGCGGCGTGGGGGTGCTGGCGCTCAACCCGCCGTCGGCGGCGGCCGTGATGACGTAGCGCCGGGTGTGGTTGTAGGCGGCCGAATTGCGGGTGATTTCCACCTCGTAGTAGAAATCGTGGCAGCTGCCGGCGGCCAGGGTGATCCCATCCGGGTAGGAGGTATCGGTCCCCGGGCGCAGGGCGATGTAGGGGTCGGCGCTGGTCCAGGTGAAAGCC
The DNA here is from genome assembly GCA_012798515.1 of Chloroflexota bacterium. Lineage (GTDB taxonomy): Bacteria > Chloroflexota > Anaerolineae > Anaerolineales > Anaerolineaceae > JAAZNB01. The sequence goes on along the minus strand of JAAZNB010000295.1, from coordinate 1,544 downwards.
GAAGTCACATTGGTGGCCGGCGTATCCCCCGTGTTGCACACCCGGGCCCCCACGGGGAAATCGTTGGGCCCTACGCTGACGTTATTGCTGTCCAGCCCAATGACATTCCAGGTGATGGGCGTGATGGATAAGGCGGCCGCGGCCTGAACCGGGATCACCGGTGTGAGCTGGGCCAGAACCACGAAAACGATTAATAAAAAACGGATCCAACGCAGACAACGCAAGTGAATGAAATAGCGCATTGCCCCTACCTGTATTGGTGATGTGGCTACCCGGGTGATGCTCGTATGCAACCCTGAGCAGGTCGACCATAAAGCTGAAACGAAAGAGAGGGAAAGTTAAATATTTGATTAATTATACATAGTTGATTCAATTTCGTACAGATGGATTCAAAACAACTTTGTAAAGTCAAGGGGGAAATTAAAAAAAGAGAGCCTGCTTGACGCAGGCTCATGAATTGCTGGGGGAGCGGCGTACCCCAAACGGGAGCTTGTGATCCACCTGGGACTCGAACCCAGAACCCACTGATTAAGAGTCAGTTGCTCTGCCAGTTGAGCTAGTGGACCAGCACTCGAAGTGCGGCAGTTATTTTACCACACAATCTGAGATTTTGTTAAGGCTGTGGGGGAAAAGTAGAGCGAACGGAGCGTGGGGGGCCGGCCGCACGCTTGCCTGTGGGGCCCGTTGCCAACGCACCGCTTCTCCGGCCCACGCGAGCTCCATGGCCAACATGGGCGCCTGCCCGGCGGTGAAAAAGCTGCACCTCCCCCATTTTCCAGGGCCAGAAATGGGGGAGGAAAAAACGGCGCCCCGGAGAGTGCACTCCGGGGCTCGAAGGATTATCTCCGCCCGCCCATCATTCCTCCCCTCCAATTCGTGGCCCCACCGCCGGCGGTGGTATTGTCGGTATCCCACCCGGCGCAGTACCCCGGGCCGTACCCGTACACGCCCATCTGGTTCATGTGACTGTTCATCCAGTCCGCCTGCGTCTGGGTCAGGACACCGTCTGCAACCAGCTGGTCGAGGGCAGTGTTATGGGCCTCGATCATCCAATCTTGAAACTGTTCCAGGGTCCAGCCCTCGTTTTCGGCGATCTGCCACAGGGTCGTCCCGCTGGCCAGTTCCTGTTCGAGGTCGGCCACCGGAATGCCCAGCTGGTCGGCCAGCGCCTGCACCAACTCGTCGTGCATCTCGTCCATGCCGGCATAGCCGGCGCCCATCATGCCCTGCATCCATCCGAAACCGGGGGTCGGGTCTTGCGGATCGGGAGCCTGGGCGGACACAAAACCGGTAGTGCCCAGAGCGACCACCAGGACAGCTGCGAGAATAACGAATGTCTTTTTCATTTTCATCTCCTTTTGAGTGGACAGGGTCACACTCCCCGTTACCTGGAAGTGGATGCGGAACGCGAATTGGACACTGTCGCATTGGTTACCAGAAGAAAGTGGGTTGGGTCCGTCTTCTTGATTTCTATAGTACCCGCTGACTTTAAAGTGCCGGCGAAGGGATGATGAAGATTGTGTAAAGTTTGTGGGTGGGGGAGG
>JAAZNB010000294.1 GCA_012798515.1 Chloroflexota bacterium | reverse complement strand
TCTGCGGCCGGGGCGGGGAGATGGGTGGGCTCAGGCGGACTGTTTTTCCTGCAGGGCGCGCCAGACTTTCTCGGGGGTGATGGGCAGGCTGCGGATGCGCACACCCACGGCGTCCCACACGGCGTTGGCCACGGCCGGGGCAACCCCATCCATGGGGATCTCGGCCACAGCCTTGGCCCCGAAGGGCCCGGTGGGCTCGTAGGTGGGCACCAGGATGGCCTGCACCGCGGGCATCTCGGCGGCCTCGAAGATGCGGTAATCCCCAAAACGCTGCGCCATGGAGCGCCCCTGGGCGTCGTAGGCCATCTCCTCGCTCACGGCGTAACCCAGGGCCTGGGTCTGCCCGCCTTCGATCTGCCCCAGGGCGGTGGTGGGGTTGATGGCCGTGCCGCAGTCCACGGCCATGACCAGCTGCTTGACCGTCACCTGGCCGGTCTCCACGTCGACCTCCACTTCGGCGTACTGGGCGCCGAAGGGCGGTGGGGCGTAGACCGACATGTACGACGCCGTGGATTGGATCTGGCGCTGGTCCTGGACGTGCAGGCTGTGCAGGGCGATCTCGGCCAGGGACAGGCTGCGCCCGTCGGGGGTGTGCACCTGGCGGTCGCGCAGGTACATGCCATCGGTGGGGCAGCCCAGCATGAGGGCGGCGCGCTCGAAGATCTGCTCGCCGACCTGTTCGGCGGCCCGCTTGACCGCCGTGCCGGAGATGTAGGTGGTGCTGGAAGCGTAGGCCCCGGTGTCGAAGGGGGTGAAATCGGTGTCCGAGGAATAGATCAGCATGTCATTGAGCGGCACGCCCAGGGTCTCGGCGGCGATCTGGGCCAGCACGGTGTCCGAGCCGGTGCCCAGGTCGGTGGCGCCGACCATGAGGTTGAAGCTGCCGTCGTCATTCATCTTGATGTCGGCGGCGCCCATGTCCAGCCCGGGGATGGCCGTACCGTGCATGCAGAAAGCCACGCCCAGGCCGCGGCGGATGTGCGGGCGGGCGGGGTCGACGTGCCAGCGGGGATCGGCGCGGCGCTCCCAATCGATGGCCCGCCCGGCCTGCTCCACGCACTGCGGCAGGCCGCAGGAGCGCACGATCTGTTCGATGGCGCCGCCCTCGCCCAGGGCGTTGGTGATGGGCAGCGGGTCGCCGATGGTCACCGCGTTCTGGCTGCGGAAGGCGATCGGGTCGAGCTGTAGCTCGTGGGCGATCTCTTCCATCAGGCTTTCCAGGGCAAATTCGGCCTGCGGCGCGCCGTAGCCGCGGAAAGCGCCGGCGGCGGGCTTGTTGGTGTAGACGATGTCGCCGTGGAAGTGCATGTTGGGGCAGCGGTAGGTGGCCAGGCCGCGCAGGCCGGTGACGCTGCACACGGTCAGGCCGTGGACGCCGAAGGCGCCGCTGTCCTCGATGACGTGCATGTCCATGGCGTGCAGGCTGCCGTCTTGCATCACCCCGGCGCGGTAGGTCACTTTCTGCGGGTGGCGAGAGCGGGCGCTGGTGAACTCCTGGGCGCGGGTGTACTCCAGGCGCACCGGGCGGTTGGTGGCCAGGGTCAGGTGGGCGCACAGGTCTTCCATGAGCATTTCCTGCTTGCCGCCGAAGCCGCCGCCGATGCGCGGCTTGATCACGCGGATGCGCTTGACCGGCAGGCCGATCAACGGGGCGATCATGCGCCGCACGTGGAAGGGCACCTGGGTGCTGGTGCGGATCACCAGGCGGTCGTCCTCGTCCCAATAAGTGACGCACACGTGGGGCTCGATGGAGGCCTGCTGCACCTGCTGGACGAAATAAGTGCGCTCGAAGACGTAATCCGACTCGGCCAGGCCGCGTTCCACGTCACCTACCACGGCGTCGATGCTGGTGGCCAGGTTACGCTCGACGTCCTCGATGCCCACTGCGTCGGGCTCGTCGTGGATGCGCGGGGCGCCGGGGCGCATGGCTGCCTCGGCATCGAAGACGGCCGGCAACACCTCGTAATCGACCTCGATCAGGCGCAGCGCCTGGCGGGCGATTTCGGGGGTCTCGGCGGCCACCACGGCCACGCGATCGCCGGCGAACCGCACCTTGGAATCCAGCGAGACCTGGTCCCAGGGCTTGGGGTTGGGGTAAGACTGCCCGCCCGAGGCGTAGATGACGCGGGGCACGTCCTGGTAGGTGAGCACGGCGTGCACACCGGGCAGGGCGCGGGCGCGCGAGGCGTCGATGTGGCGGATGCGGGCGTGGGCGTGCGGGCTGGTCAGCAGGGCGCCGTGCAGCAGCCCCGGCGGGTTGACGTCGTCGGTGAACACCGGGCGGCCCTTGGCCAGCTTGACGGCGTCGACTTTCACTTCCGGCCGGCCGACCACGTCGGTGGTGGGGGCCTCTTGCAGGGCCGGGCGCACGGTCACCCACGGGCGGGTGGCCACGTCCGGCCCGCCCGGGCCGGGATGCTCCCCGGCGGGCGGCTCGGGCGGCTCTTGCGCCCCGAAAACCGACTGGATGGGGATGCCTTCGCCCTGGATGGGCTCGACCTCCTCGCCGCGGCGCAGGGCGGCGGCGCGCAACACGGCCTGCACCGGCCGGACGTAGCCGGTGCAGCGGCACAGCACCCCGCTGAGGGCCTCTCGGGCCTGCTCGGGGGTGGGATTGGGTTCCTGTTCGAGCAGGGACTGGGTGGCCAGGATCATGGCCGGGGTGCAGTAGCCGCACTGCACCGCCCCGGTCTCGGCAAAGGCCTGCTGGATGGGGTCCACGGCCTGGCCGGCCGTCAGGCCTTCCACGGTGTGGACGTGGCGCCCGTCGGCTTCGGCGGCGTGCAGGACACAGGTGGGGGTCAGTTTGCCGTCCAGTAAGACGGAGCAGGCGCCGCACTCGCCGGTATCGCAGCCGTGTTTGACGCTCCACAGGCCGGCGCGGCGCAGGGCTTCGAGCAGTGATTCTTCGGGGGCGGCTTCGATCTGGCGAGGAATGCCGTTCAAGGTGAGGTTGATGTGCATGGTCTACGCTCCTGATTGCGCCTGCCAGGCGGCCGCTGCGGCCCGGCGGGCCAGCACGGCGGCCATTTCGGAACGGTACTCCGCTGAGCCGCGGTAATCGCCCTGCGGCCGGCAGCTTTGCCTGGCCTGGTTGGCCAGGCCGGCCAGGGCCTCGGGCGTCCGGCCGGGCGGGGCGGCTTCCAGCAGCAGGCGTTCCTGGCTCCAGGAGGACAGCGCCAGGCGCAGGCGCCCGCTGCTATCCGCCACGGCCGCGGCGGCCACGATGGCCTGGTCGTGGGGAGTGCGCGCCACGCGCTGCAAAGCGCCGTAGGTCTCACCGGCCGGGAGCAGCACCTCGACCAGGATGCCCGTGCGGTCGCCGGCGCGGCGGGTGGCCAGGTAGTTATCGAGGGTGAGGGTGTGGCCGACCTCCATGGCGGTGCGCAGGATCACTTCGGCGCCGGCGGCCAGCAGGGCCAGCACCAGCTCGGGCGGACCGTCGCTCTCGGCCAGGGCGCCGCCCAGTACGGCGGCGTTGCGCAGGCCCAGGGCGGCGCTGGCATAGGCGGCCTCGGCCAACAGGCCGTTGGCGTACTGCTGCAGCAGGGGCGATTGGGCGATGCTCTGCAGGGAGGTCTGGGCGCCGATGGCCAGGCGGCTGCCGGGGTGAAATTCGATGTAATCCAGGTCGAGCAGGC
>JAAZNB010000293.1 GCA_012798515.1 Chloroflexota bacterium | reverse complement strand
GATGTCCCCACGGATCACATCCTCAGCCGTAGCCGGCAACATGGTGTACGCCTGGTCCACCTTCAGGGCCGGCTCCATACTTGCGGTATGCACGACCAACACTTGCACCTGGCAGCCGGCAAGGAGCAGCGCCAACAAGGCTGCCAGCCATCCCCACCACACCATCCGTCTCCCCCAATCGCTTCCACGGGGAAGCCGGGGCAACGCAGGAGCGGCCGCCGGCAGGCGACCGGTAAGCAGGGAGAAGCAGGACAGGCAGAGATGGGTTGGTTTCATGATGACCCCCTTCGATGTATATATAAGAATCCCCTGACCAGGGTGTATGTGGATAGTTCAATTATCGCACAATTGCTCCCAAAAAAATATCCGCTGCCGGCCTATTCCTCTTCCAGGGCTTGCAGTGCTTTGGCCGCCCGGTTTCGTACCGAGGCCCGGGGGTCGTCCCCCAGGCGCCGGAGCCGTCCGGCAATCTCGGCGCGCCGGGGCGGCAGCCGCCGTGCCAGCCTTACCAGGCTGGTTATGGCCCAGCTGGTCACCAGTGCGCTGGGATCGTCGAGCATGCGCAGCAAAACGTCCAGCGCCCGGGGAGAGGCGGGCAAATTGCCCAATAGCATGGCCATGTGCCAGCGCACCATGGGCAGCGGGTCGTCCAGGGCCAGGTCGAGGCAGCGCGGCAGCACATCCGCCAGCAGGTCGGGCCGCGCCCGGGAGACCTTCTCCAGGGCGTGCGCCGTCCGCGCCCGGACCACGTCGTCCGTCTCGTCCAGGCCGGCGGCCAGCCGCTCGCAGAGCTGTGGCTGGGCCACGACCCGCGCCGCAGCCTCGTCTGCCCGCCCATCCGAGCGCAGGTCACCCCCACGCAGCATGCTCAAAATTTCGTTCATGAGAACCATCTCCCCACCGGGGATAAGACTGGCCGCCCCGCGTTTCTACTTCCCCGCGATCATCAAGAACAAAGGATACGAGCGCATTTCCTCGCCCACCCGGCGGGGCATGTGGAAGATAGTCTCGAACTGCACCCGGCGGAACCCGGCCCGGCGGGCCTGCTCCCCCAGGGCAGCGCGCTCGAAACCCGGGTGGCCCTCGAAGCCGGGGCCGTGGAAGGAGCCGTCCTCCCGGTCCAGGTCGGCCACGCACAGGCTGCCCCCTTCCTCCAGCAAGGCATAGAAGGCGCCCAGGATGGCCGCCGTGTCCGGGATGTGGTGCAGGGTCATCAGGGTGTAGATCAGCCGGTAGCGCGCCGGCGGCAGGGGCCCGGCCAGCAGATCCAGGCTCAGTGGGGTCATGTGGGTCATGCCCTGGGCGGCAATCTTCTCCGCCACCACGGCCAGCATGCCGCCGGAACTGTCGGCCAGGGTGATGTGCCCCAGAAAGGGCTGCAAGGCAAAGCTCAACAGGCCGGTGCCGCAGCCGTATTCCAGGGCCGTGTCCTGGGGTGTCAGGGAGACGCCGGCCCGGATGCCCTGGGCGACGGCCCGGGCGCGGTCTACCCGGTTTGCGTCAGCATCCCAGGCGAAGGCTTTCGAGTCGAATTCATTCATCAATTCAGATTCCTCAAGGGTTCAACCGGCCCGGCGCGACCAGACCAGGGCGGCCTGCCGGCGGGCGGCCGGGATGGCCTGTTTGACCTGGTAGGCCAGCAGGCCCAGGATGGTCAGGTGCCCCATGGCGTGGATCAACAGGCCACTGGTCAGCCGGTAGCGGTCCACCTGGATGACCAGCAGCAGCGCCGCCGCCCAGGCCAGTACGAGCCGGTTCTGCCCGGACCAGGCGATCAGGATGAACAGCGGCACGAGCAGGAACATGTAGTGGTGGTACCAGACGATGTTGGGATACAGGGTCATGGCGAAGACGGAGAGGATGAACAGCGGCTCGCCTTCCCGGGTGAAGGAATGGCAGGCCGCGCTGAGCAGCAGGACGGCCCCCAGGTACAGCGCCAGCCCGGTCTGAAACGCCGGCTTGGAGTCGATGGGCAGGAGGCCGAGGGCGCCCAGCTTGGCGGCCAGGCTTTGCAGGTTGAGGTCGTTGGTCGAGAAGCGCGCCGCGCTGGACAGGGCGCCGGCGAAGGCCGCGAAGTGCTGAAAGCCGTAGGCCAGCCCGGTGAGCAGGATCGCGCCGAGCATGCAGACGCCCGCCCACAGCAAAATACGCCAGCGCCGCTGGCAAACCAGGTAGCCGGCCAGCACCAACGGGGACATTTTGGTCAAAACGGCCAGCGCCAGCCCCAGGCCGGAGAGGGCCTGGCTGCGTTTCTCCCAGGCAAACAGGACCGTCATGCCCAGGATGGGAATGGCGTTGATCTGGCCAATGGTCAGCGCCTCCAGGGTGGGCCCAAAAAAGGCCGCCACCCAATACCACCACCAGGTCTGCGCCAGGGGCAGCCGGTACGTCCGGCGCACCAGGTGCACGGCCAGCAGCAGCAGGGTCAGGTAAAGCCCGTCCACGACCAGGTAACGGACCCCCTGGGGCAGGAGGGCGAGCAGCTGGATGATCAGCAGCGCGGGCGGTGGGTAGAGGAAGGCCGTGCCGATGGTGCGGTCCAGGTACGGGTCCTTGTGGGCCAGCGCGTCCTGCAGGGCGCGCTCGTAGACGCGGAAATCGAACATGTACAGCCCGCCGCCAAACACGCGCAGGTAATGGGCCTCGGTCACCCACCCGGCCAGGGTGTACAGGGCCAGCAGCAGCAACAGGGCGAGAAAGGGGAGATATCGGGTTGGGAGAGGGCGACGATTCATGCTGTTCCAATGCGGGGCCGGCGGCCGCTCAGGGCCCCTGAACCACCTTGACGTATCTGACCACCTCGGGAGCAAAGCCAAATTTCTCGTAGACGCGCCGGGCGCGCCGGTTGCCGGCGTAGACGTACAGCGTCAGCAGGCGGCAGCCCCGGGTGCGCGCCCACGCTTCGGCGCATTCGAGCAGCAGGCGGGCAAAGCCCTGGCCCTCGAAAGCCGGGTCGACGGCCAGCTCGGCGACGTAGCCGTTCGAGTCGCCGGTCAGGAAATCGGTCTCCAGGTGCAGGTGGGTAAAACCAGCCGGAGCGCCCCCCTCGGCCTCGGCGACGAAGAAGCCCGTGTCGGCGCCGGGATGGTCCAACGCCTCCTGGAGCAGGTCCCGGTTTTTACGGTCGATTTCGTCTTGGCGGCGCCAGGCCGGCAGTTCAAAGTCGGAAAAGCGGCCGGCCAGCGCAAGGATGAAGGCGCCATCTGCGGGCGTGGCGGGGCGGATACGAGCGGTCATCCCCTGGGTCTCCCTGGATCGGTTGGGTATGGATTGGGCTCCGGTAACCTTGCGGTTGCGCTTAATTATAGCGCACTCCACCCCGGCGGCGTGTTTTGCCCCGCGCGAAATAGGCCGCCGGCAGGCCAGGCAGCCTATTTTTATCTCGAATTTATACCCATCGCTCGCCCGGTGGGCTACAATGGGGCATACTCCCGGCAACACGCAGCGTCAACCACATGATAGGCAAGAGAGCCGTACCCCTGGCGCCCAACAGGGCGGGCTACGAGGGCGCAGCCCGGTGAGGCAGCACAATCCAGGATAAGGAGGGGATTTTTATGGCCGGCAAGATCAAATTGATGATCGATGCAATCATTTCACAGAGGGCAAAGGGTAACCCGGTCGTGGAATCGACCACGCGCACCAAGCTGTTGTTGAAAGGTATCAACCCCGACGATTACACCGCCAGCTCGGCCGATGACCCGGCCGTGATCGAGAAAGTGCGCCGGATTGCCGCCGACTTTAGCGTGCAGGTTTAACTTCCAGGAACGAAAGACAGGCAGATAGAATGGATATCCTCACAGTACATTCCCACGCAGCTACGGCCGCCCTGGCCGCCGGCGAACTGCTGGCCCAGGCAGGCGGCTTCGAAACCCGCCTGGTGCTGTATTTTGCTTCGACGGTATACGCCCCCGACCAGATCGCCGCCGAGATGCAGGCCGCCTTCCCGGGGGCGCAGGTCTTCGGCTGTTCGACCGCCGGGGAGCTGGTCTCGGGCGCCATGCTCAAGGGCTCCGTGGTGGCCATGTTGTTCAGCCCGGCCGCCATCCAGGACGCCCGCATCGAGCTGGTCGAG
>JAAZNB010000292.1 GCA_012798515.1 Chloroflexota bacterium | reverse complement strand
CTGGCGGCGGTGGGCGTGGACGCCATCCTGGTGGGCGAGGCCCTGGTCACCGCGCCGGACGTGGCGGCCCGGGTAGCCGAGCTCTCCGGTCACGTTCCCGAGGCCGGGCGATGAAGGTCAAAATCTGTGGCATCACCTGCCTGGAAGACGCCCTGGCGGCCATCAATGCCGGCGCCGGCCTGTTGGGATTCAATTTCTACCCTCCCAGCCCGCGCTGCATCTCCCTGCAGGACTGCCGGCGCATCCTCCAGGCCGTGGCCGGGTGTGGCGTGACCATGGTGGGCGTGTTCGTCAACACCTCGCCGCAGGCGGTGAGCCGTATTCTGGATGATTGCGGCCTGGACCTGGCCCAGCTTTCGGGAGACGAGCCGCCGGAAGACCTGGCTGCGCTGGGCGGGCGGGCTTTCAAAGCACTGCGCCCGCGCCAGGCAAGCGATTTGCAGGCCGGCCTGGAACGCTACCCGCAGCACACCGGAGAACCGGCCTACCTGCTGGACGCCGGCCTCCCCGGGGCATACGGTGGCACCGGGAAAATGGCTGACTGGGGCCTGGCGGCGGGCCTGGCGGAGCGTTTCCCGCTCCTGCTGGCCGGCGGCCTGAATGCCGCAAACGTGGCCGCAGCCGTGCGCCAGGTACGTCCCTGGGGGGTCGACGTGGCCTCCGGGGTCGAGTGGGCGCCCGGGCGCAAAGACCCGGACCAGGTGCGCGATTTCATCCGCCAGGCGCAAGTGGCTGCCGCAGCCATCCAACCCGGCCGGCGCGACTGCCCCCCGGTATAAATTCGTCTGTATACATGTATTGGGATAATCTTATGACCATGACACATACCGATATTCACATCGCTTCCAAGTTTGGCCCCTACGGTGGACAGTTCATCCCCGAAGTGCTGGTCCCGGAGGTGCAGCAACTGGAAAGCGCTTACCTGGAAGCCCGGGCGGATACGGCTTTTCAAGAGGAATATACCCGCCTGCTCAAGGATTACGTGGGCCGGCCAACGCCTTTGACCTACGCAGCGCGCCTGAGCCAGGAGCTGGGTGGAGCCAGAATCTATCTCAAACGAGAAGACCTGGCCCACACCGGGGCGCACAAGATCAACAACGCCCTGGGCCAGGGACTGCTGGCCGTGCGCATGGGGAAACACCGCCTGATCGCCGAGACCGGCGCCGGGCAGCACGGTGTGGCCACGGCCACCGTGGCAGCCTTGTTGGGATTGGAATGCGTGGTTTACATGGGCTCGGTCGACATGGCGCGCCAGCAGCCGAACGTCCAGCGCATGCACTTGCTGGGGGCCACGGTCCAGCCGGTGGAGAGCGGCAGCCGCACCCTCAAGGATGCCGTCAACGAGGCCATCCGCGATTGGGTAGCCAACGCCGCCGATACCTATTACCTGCTGGGTTCGGCCCTGGGGACGCACCCTTACCCTACCATGGTGCGTGATTTCCAGTCGATCATCGGGCGGGAGGCCCGCCGCCAGATCTTGGAACAGGCCGGACGGCTGCCGGATGTGTGTATCGCCTGTGTAGGTGGGGGTTCGAATGCCATCGGCCTTTTCCACGCTTTCCTGGATGATCCTGAGGTGCGCCTGGTAGGTGTGGAAGGTGGGGGTGAGGGCATCGCCAGCGGCCGGCACGCCGCCCGCTTTGGCGACCCACGCCTGGGGCGCCCCGGGGTGCTGCAAGGCACCTATACGTACCTGTTGCAAAACGAGGACGGGCAGGTGGCGGATACCCATTCGATTTCCGCCGGCCTGGATTACGCGGCAGTCGGCCCGGAGCACGCCTACCTGCACGACGCCGGGCGGGCAGAATATACCTACGCCTGCGATCAGGAGGTGTTGGATGCCTTCGAACGGCTGGCGCGCAGCGAGGGCATCTTACCGGCGCTGGAGTCTTCGCACGCCATTGCCGAGGCCATCCGCATGGCGCCGGGAATGCCGGAAGACAGCCTGCTGTTGGTGAACCTGTCCGGACGCGGGGATAAAGACCTGGATACGATTTTGAAAGCGAGGGGTTTGCAATGAACCGGCCATCGACAGTTACACTTTCTGGACTACAGCGCATTCGATCTGCTTTTGCCGGCGCCAAAGCCGCCGGGAGGGCGGCGCTAATGCCCTATTACACCCTGGGGTACCCTGATCCGCAGGCCTCGCTGGAGGTCATCACGGCTATCGCCGCTGCCGGCGCCGATCTGATCGAGCTGGGCGTGCCTTTTTCGGACCCCCTGGCAGATGGCCCCACCATCCAGGGTTCGACGCAGACCGCTCTCGACCAGGGAATGAGCGTGAAACGCTGTATGGAAATGACGTCTGCCTTGCGCCAGCGCGGCGTCGACCAGGCTTTGATCTTGATGGGCTATACCAACCCGGTGTTGGCCTTTGGGGTGCAGCGTTACGTCGAAGAAGCCCGCCGCTGCGGGGCGGACGGGTTGATCATCCCGGATCTCCCGCCCGAAGAGGCTCAGGCCCTGGAAACAGCCTGCCGGGAGAACGAACTGGCCCTGATCTACCTGCTTTCACCCTCTTCGCCGCCAGAGCGGATCCGGTTGGTGGCCGGCCGCAGCAGCGGTTTCCTTTACCTGGTGTCCCATAACGGCGTGACCGGTGCGCAACGAGAACTCTCCGCGGCGCTGCCTGCATTCGTACAGCGTGTTAAAGCGGCCGCCAATGGTCTGCCGGTCGCCGTAGGATTCGGCATCTCCACCCCGGAGCAGGCCGCTCAGGTGGGCGATCTGGTGGATGGGGTCATCGTGGGCTCGGCGCTGATCGACGTCGTACGCCGCGCGGCCGACCCGGTGCAGGCCGCCGGGGACTTTGTGGCCGCTTTGCGGGCGGCGTTGTAGCGGGGGTTATGTGCTCACCTCGCCCTGGATGTAATCGATTACAGCAGCTCGGGAGTCGGGCGTGCCCTGACGGGCAAATCACGGAGGCATGACCGGCGAAACGAGTGGGTTCTGCGGCCTGGGGGAGACTGGCCTGGCGTAGGTTGGCTAGAGCGATCTGGCCAGGCACGCCCCTCCGTGGCGGAGGCAGGCGGCCCCGGCGCCCCGGCCGGCCCGCGCCAGGAGCGAAAGCCAACTTTCACGCTCCCGGGCGGGTCACCGGGGGGTGCCTGAGGTGGTGCGGGTGAGCCGGCATCCCTGGCCGGCCGTGTTCGGTCGGGCGTACCCCTACGGGGCACTATGGAAGCCCGACCTGCTAAAGGAAATTGGCGATTTTACCCCCATCGGGGCACTGTCATCGGAATGAATCCAATTCATATTACTTTTCCTGGGCAGGGGGAGTTGTGTTAAAATCCAGGGTATGAATTTACGCGTCGTGTTTATGGGGTCCCCGGATTTTGCCGTACCGATTCTGCAAAGCTTGACGGATCACTTTCAGGTCGTGGGAGTGGTCACCCAACCCGACCGGCCTTCCGGGCGGGGGCGGAGCTTCGCTGCGCCTCCGGTCAAAGATCTGGCGTTGTCATTGGGATTACCGGTCATCCAACCCGAGCGTTTGAAAGAGCCGGGTGCTTTCGAGCAGCTGCAAGCCTGGGCGCCAGAGGTGATCGTGGTGGCCGCTTTCGGACAGATCTTGCGACGAAAGGTATTGGAACTGCCTCTGCATGGCTGTATCAACGTGCACGCTTCCCTGCTGCCCCGCTGGCGGGGCGCGGCGCCCATCCAGGCGGCCATCTATCACGGCGACCCGCACACCGGGGTGACCATCATGCAGATGGACGCCGGCATAGATACCGGGGCCATCCTGACCCAGCGCACGGTAGAGATCTTACCGCAGGACACAGCCGAGAGCCTGAGCGCGCGCCTGTCGGTACAGGGCGCGGCCTTGCTGGTCGAGACCCTTCCGGCGTATCTGTCCGGTGCAGTGCGGCCCGTGCCCCAGGAGGACGGCCTGGCGACGTATGTCTCTATGCTCAAGAAAGAAGACGGCCTGCTTGACCTGACCCGCCGCGCCGTCGAGCTGGAGCGCCAGGTGCGAGCCTTCCATCCCTGGCCGGGAGCTTACACGCTCTGGCAGGGCGAAATCCTCAAGGTACACCAATCGCACGTCATCCCCGGTGCTGCGTCCGTCCCGGGCGCCAGGGAGATCATCGATCACCTGCCGGCCCTGGGCACGGCCGAGGGCTGGTTGGCCCTGGACCTGCTCCAACCGGCCGGCAAGAAGGCCATGCCCGGGAAAGCATTCCTGTCCGGAGCGCGTTCCTGGCGAGAGGCCGGCCAGAGCACAGCACCTCATTCGTAAAACCAATAGAAGAGTGGGCATTCAATGGGATTAACCAGCGTTGCTTTTGAGTCCAATTCAAAAATGCGCTTTTTATGCTTTGGCGTGGGCGCGATAGGTACGTACCTGGGGGGCAGCCTGGCGCTGGCTAACCAGATTGTGGTATTTCTGGACCGTCCTGAGACGGTGGCTGCCGTGCGCCAGACGGGCCTCCGTCTGCGCCTGAACGATGGGGAGCACGTGATCGAGCGGCCGGACGTCGTCGGGTCCATCGAAGAAGCGCTCACCCACGGCCCCTTCGACGCCGCCATCGTGGCGGTGAAATCCTTCGACACCCCCGGCCTGGTCCACAGCCTGGCGCCTTATCACGTGGCGCTGCCGCCGGTGCTGTGTTTTCAGAATGGGGTAGAGAATGAGAGTGTGCTGGCCTCGGTGTTTGGCAACGCCAAGGTCATCGCCTGCACGTTGACCAGCGCCATCGGCCGGCGCGGTCCTGGCGACATCGCCCTGGAACGTCTGCGCGGCGTCGGCGTGGTCTCCAGCCACGTCTTGGTCCCCACCCTGGTCTCGATCTTCAATGCCGCCGGCCTGGAAGCCAGCCCGTACCAGAACGCGGCCAACATGAAATGGTCCAAGATGTTGACCAACCTGATGACCAACGCCAGCGCGGCCATCCTGGACATGACCCCTGCCGAGATCGTGGCCCATCCCGGCCTGTTCCACCTGGAAATGCGCCAGCTGCGTGAAACCCTGGCAGTGATGCATGCCCAGAAGATCTCTGCGGTCGATCTGCCGGGCACCCCGGTGCGCGCCCTGGCGCTGCTGGCCCAATCTTTCCCGGAATGGGTCAGCCGCCCGTTGCTATCCGGCTCGGTAGGCAAGGGGCGCGGGGAGAAAATGCCCTCCTTCCACATTGATCTACACGGGAAACGGGGCCGTAGTGAGGTGGAGTATCTGAACGGGGCCGTGGTGCGCTACGGGGAAAGCCTGGGGATTCCCACCCCGGTGAACCGGGCCTTGAACGAGATCCTGACGAAATTATCTTCCGGAGACCTGCCGCTCTCGACCTATGCCCACCACCCCGAACGTTTACTGGCCGAGATCGAAGCGGGTTGAGCCCCGGGATTAATCCTTGCTTTCCCAACCAATTTCTTCCGCCGCGATGAACAGGTCGGTGGTGGAGATCAACCCGACCAGGGCGTTATGGTCATCCACCACCGGCAGGTGATGGATATCGTTTTCCTGCATTTTGACAGAACATTCTTTGAGCGACCAATCCGCGTTGGCGGTCATAACCGGAACGGTCATGATCTCATGGACGGTCGTCTCGGAGGGTTTGCGCTCCATGGCGATGATCTTGTCACGGATGTCGGTGCTGGTGATGATGCCGTAAGACGATTCGGCTTCATTCAACACGACAACCAGGCTGTGGATGTTCCTGCGCCGCATCAACGTGAGCGCGTACGAAACGCTGCTGTCGGGGTCGATAACCACGACCGGGCTGCTCATCCAATCACGTACCTTGTTGATCATATGTCCCTCTGGTAGAGATCATCGGTCTGGGCGGCCATGATGAAGTCGTTGCGATGCAGTCCTTTGATCTTATGGGTCCACCATTGCACGGTGGCTTTGCCCCATTCGATGGTGAGCACCGGGTGGTGGCCTTGTTCTTCGGCCAGCGCGCCGACTCGATCGGCAAACTCCAGTGCGGCTTGAAAATCCTTGAACGGGAAGACTCGCCTGAGGTGATCGATCCCGCTGTCCTGTTCCACCGTCCATTGGGGGACTTGAGGATGGACCTGCTCGATCTCTGCGGGGGTCATGGGTGGGATGCCGCCCCGGCAGGGGACGCATTTTTCCTGTTTCAGTCCTGGCATAGCTTCCTCCCAAAAAGATTGCTTCGAACCGGCCCTCCCGGCTCCCGGCCGGGAGAGGAAAGCGGCAGAAGTGTGCAAATAAATTATACAGATCTTATCTCATTAAAGACAATCGCAGGGAGTTGCAGCGCAGGTTTTTCCTCCGGCGGGCATTGCCCGCGGAGCCCGATTCACGACGAACACAAACTTGTCAAATGGGGTAACCCAGGTACAATCTAGTTAACGTCAATTCGGATCAGCTGGAGAAGAGCACTTCTGGTGTTGTTTTTCACAGTTTGACGGCTAAAAATACTACAAACAACATTATTGCGAACTGACATTCATTAATGAGAATTCGGAAATTCCGGTACTCAAGCCCTGGAGAGGTTGCCTCGAAGGAGCTTCTTCCGGATGGCGTAGCCCAGGGAGGAAAACAAGGCATGTCAGACTTTCGGCGCTTCTTATTTTATATTGGAGTAGTGGGCTTTATTCTGGCCGGCATCCCTGCGCTGTTTTCCCTGCCGGCGGAAGGGATTCTGTTCCACCAGGAGGCTTACATGCAGGCCGTGCGTGACCGCCAAATCTACGCTCGCCTGCCGGACTGGCTGGCCCAAATGGCCTGGGAGGATGGCGGCATCCGCGTGGGCAGCGGCCAACAAAACGTGCTGGCCTATTATCGCCAGGAGGATTATGCCGTCACGCTCCAATACCTGCTTCCGCAGGAATGGCTGCAATCCCAAGGAGACTCTCTCATCGCCCAGGCCATGGGGTACTTGAATAACGAGAGACCCGGCCTGACGCTGGCCATCGACTTCACGGCGTTGAAAAGCCGGCTCACCGGCCCGGATGGGCAGGTCGTGGTGCAACAGATCATCCAGTCCTGGCCACCCTGCAGCGCGGAAGCCCTGATGGAGGCGGCGGCGGCCCTGTTGAACGGCAACCCGGGCGTCTTCCCGGTATGCCAGCCCTCGGAGGAATATCTTCCCCTGGCTGAGGAGCTGGTGACCGGGCTCATCCGGGGCGCGGTGGCCATCTTTCCTGACCAGATCGACCTGGCGGGGCCGGTGGTTTTCCTCTCCCAGGCCGGGGGAGATGCAGCCTTGCAGCGTTTGCAAGCTGTGATCGATTTTTACCGGGTCTTGCGGCTGATCTTACGCCTTTGCCCCCTGGTTGCCCTGGCTTTCTGGTTGTGGATCGGCATCCTTTCGTTCCGCTCCCTGCCGGGATTACTGGGTGGCTGGGGCGGCCCCATGCTGGTGACCGGGCTGGG
>JAAZNB010000291.1 GCA_012798515.1 Chloroflexota bacterium | reverse complement strand
GCTTCATCCCACCGGAATATTGTTCAACCGGATCGTCGGCCCGGTTGGTCAGCTGGACCATCTCCAACACCTGGTCGACACGCCGGCGCAGCTGCTGGCCGCGCAGCCCGTAGATCTGCCCGAAGAAAAGCAGGTTATCTCTCGCCGTCAGGGTCTGGTAGAGGGCCAGTTCCTGCGGCACCAGCCCCAGGCGAGCCTTGATAGCCAGGCTCTGCCGGGCGGGATCCATCCCCAGGATCGAAATGTGGCCGCTGCTGGGCTGGATCAGGCCCGACAGCATCGCAATCGTGGTCGATTTTCCGGCGCCATTGGGCCCGAGGAGCCCGAAGACTTCACCCTGGGCGATGGAAAAGGACAAACCGTCGACAACGGGGTGCGTTGCGTACAGCTTTTTCAAGTCCCGCACCTCCAAAATATTGCCTTTCATAAAACCTCCCCAACACAACCAAAGAATTTCCGTTGGTTTGAGGATAAAGGATCCTGGGTCACATGCCATAGTGCGCCTGGTCACACAATGGTCATGTGACTTTCAGGTATACTTGCTATATGAAGGACCCAACACCTGCCTTTTCCATAGGCACTTTACCGGTATTTGGGGATCGTATCCTCTCTCCCATGGATGGCATCTCGGACCCGCCCACCCGCCTGTTGGCCAGGCGTATGGGGTCAGCGATGAGCTACACCGAGTTCATCAATGCCATCGATGTCGTCCAGAATCACCCCCACTTGTGGGAACACTTGCAGTTCAGCGAGGAAGAGCGCCCCTTTGTCATCCAGGTCTTCGACGATGACCCGCAGCGCATGTACACCGCCATACAGCAACTGGTGGAACTGCGCCCGGACGTGATCGACGTCAACATGGGCTGTTCGTCCAAGAACGTATCCGGTCGCGGCGCCGGGGCCGGCCTGCTGCAGACCCCGGAAAAAGTGGCCCAGATCTTCCACCTGCTCAGCCGTAACCTGTCGGTACCCGTGACCGGCAAGATCCGCCTGGGTTGGGACGAGGACAGTAAGAATTACCTGCAAATCGCCCGTATCGTGGAAGACAACGGTGGCCAGGCCCTGGCCGTCCACGGGCGCACGCGCCAGCAGGGTTACCAGGGCAGCGCCGACTGGGACGCCATCGCCGAGATCAAACAACACGTCTCCATCCCGGTCATCGGCAACGGCGACGTCCGCTGTGTGGCCGACGTGGCGCGCATGAAAGCGCACACCGGCTGCGACGCGGTGATGGTCGGCCGCGGCGCCATGGGCAACCCGTGGATCTTTGCCGGGGTAGAGCGCCATTCCCTCCCGCCTGGCGAGCTGCTGCGGGTGATGCAGCTCCACGTCAACGCCATGGCGTCTTTTTACGGCCAGGAACGCGGCGTCACCCTGTTCCGTAAACACGCCGCGCGTTACCTGGCAGATTACAACTTGAATGGAGAACAACGCGGTCTCTTGTTCTCCTTTACCGCCGTTTCCCCCCTGGTCGAATACCTGGCGACGCTCTTGCAGGCCGGTTAACATGCGATCCAGGGGATCATCTATCCGAGGTACAGGACAAAGAATGAACTTTCATGGTGGTGGTTGGTGGGGTTATATTAATTCGAACGGTGAACGGCCCAACGTCTCCTGGGCCTTATTGAAACGGGTCATGTCGTATGCCCGCCCGTACCGCACCAGGATCCTGGTCATGCTGTTGTTAATTTTATGTTCCTCGGGGTTGACCTTGCTTACCCCCTTGATCCTGCGGGACCTGATTGACCATACCCTGCCGGCCCGTGACCTCAACCGCCTGGTACTGCTGGCGGTCGCCCTGTTGTTCATCCCTACCCTGGGCGGGGGGATCAACGTCTTTCAGCGCCGGCTGAATGCCTCCATCGGGGAAGGCGTCATCTTCGACCTGCGCACCGCCCTGTTCGATCGCCTGGAGCGCATGTCGCTGCGTTTCTTCACCCATACCCGGCTGGGCGAGCTGATGAGCCGCCTCAACAACGACGTTGTCGGCGCTCAAAACGCCATCAGCAACACCATCGTGGGCATCATCACCAACATCATCCAGGCCGCAGCGGTACTGGCGGTGATGCTGGCCCTGGAATGGCGTCTGACGCTCATTAGCGTGGCCATCATGCCGTTGTTCATGCTGGCCGCCCGCATGTTGGGATTTCGCCTGCGCGAGATCGCCCGCCGGCAACTGGAATCTAACGCCCAGATGAACGCCATGGCCAACGAAACGCTCAACATCGGCGGGGCTCTGCTGGTCAAGCTGTTCGGGCGTACCGCCGTCGAGACGGGGCGTTTTACCCAGCGGGCCGCCGAGGTGCGCGACATCGGTATCCAGCGCGCCGTGGTCGGCAGCATCTTCTTCGTCCTGATCGGCCTGATCAGCGCCGTGGGGACGGCCATGGTCTACGGCATCGGGGGCTACCTGGTGATCACCGGCACGTTCACCATCGGTACCATCGTGGCCTTCGGTTCTTACCTGGCCAGCCT
>JAAZNB010000290.1 GCA_012798515.1 Chloroflexota bacterium | reverse complement strand
ATGGCCGTGAAGGGCGCCGGAGCGCCCCCTCCAGACGCCCTGCGCGGAGCGCCAGGGCGAGGAAGGCCGGTCTCCCCCCAGGCCGCAGAACCACCTCTTTTAGCGGGTCAGGCTTCCAAAGCACTAGGAATGAAATTTTCCACCTCTATTAGCAGGTCGGGCTTCCAAAGTACCCCGTAGGGGTACGCCCGACCGAACATTTCTGGCCAGGGATGCCGGCTTACCCGCGCCGTCTCGGGCATACCCCCAGAGATCTCCTCGGGAACGTGAAAATGGCTGCGACCGGAGCCGGTACGGCCGGAAAAAGAGGTGCGTTACCAACGCACCCTACAGAAGAAATCGCCCTACCCGGGACGCCGGGGCAAGGGGAGTTCATAACACCTTCTAGAGCGGTATCGCAAAGGCCGTGCCGTTTACAGCCCAGGGCAGGGCAAACATGCAACCCGGCATTCCTTTTTACCCAACTTTATCCACATTTCCACCTTTTCTTACCTACCGAGCGCTAGGTAAATAAGCAATTCTTCTGTATAATCAAAGCATGCCTACAAACGACAAATTAGACCCAGAAACCAGGAAAAGAATCCGTAGGGACCGCCGGGAAGAAATTCTCCAGGCGGCCTCCGTCCTTTTTGGGAATTATGGCTTTCAAAACACCCCTCTCTCCCTGATCGCTCAAAGCGTAGGTCTTTCAGAACCGGGCGTCTTACATTACTTCCCCAGCAAAGTCCATTTGCTGCAAGGCGTCCTGGATTACCAGGAGCAGCTTGGTGCGGTGAGATATGCCCGCCTGTTCGGGCCGGAGGAAAACGTCCTGGCCGGCTTCCTGGAAGCGCTCCAGGATAGCCTGGTGGAGAACCAGAAGGATCCCACCCTGGCCCGTTTTTTCACGGTCCTGGTGGGGGAAAGCATCCAGAAAGAACATCCCGGTCACGACATCCTGGCCCATCGCTACGAGCGAATCCAGCAGTTGATCGTCACAGAACTGGAATGCAGGCACAACATCGAGATCGCAGCCAATTTCAACGTCTCACAGCTGACGTCCCTCATCCTGGCCGTGTTCGAAGGCCTACAGATCCAATCCCTGCTTACACCGGAGAAAGCGGACAATGCTGCCACGTTCCAGCTCTTTTCACAAATGTTCCTCGACTACGTTCAAAAGGTGACCCGCGAGGAGAAGCGTGGCAAACCGGCGCTCGAAGATTAAAAACGGCCGCTGGGGCTCGATCATCCCCCCGGTCCATGTTCAATCCGTTGGTTAGTGTTACAGGAGGATATCCATGGAAAATGTATCCAAACAGGTCGTTGTCGTCGGCTCAGGTTCCGCGGCCCTGACGGCGGCTCTCGCCGCCAAAGAGGCCGGTATGGAGCCCCTGGTACTCGAAAGCACCGCTCTGGTCGGCGGCTCCTCGGCCATGTCCGGCGGGGGGTTATGGATCCCCAACAATTCCTTGATGCGCGCTGCCGGGGTGCCCGACTCCTACGCAGACGCCCAAAAATACATGGATCTGACCATTGGGGACGTTGGGCCGGCCAGTTCCCCGCAGCGCCGTGAGGCGTTCCTGCAGGAAGGGCCGCGCATGGTGGATTGGCTGACCGGCCTCGGGTTTCGTTTTTCGTACACCCCAGGGTACGCAGATTACTATCCCGAGCTGCCCGGGGGGAGCGTCAAGGGGCGCAGCGTAGAACCGGATTTCTTCGACCTCAAGAAGCTGGGACCGTGGAATGATAAGTTGAACATCTTGATGCCCATCCCATTCCACACCCTGGACGCCGCCCAAATCTCCCTGTCCTTCCGCTCGTTTTCCGCCTTTCTCCACACGGCCAACGTGATCGGCATCCGCACCATCGGGAGCGCCCTGATCGGGAAGAAGCTGGCCGGCCTGGGCGGGGCGTTGATCGGCCAGCTGCTCTACCTGGCCATACAGCGCTCGATCCCGGTTTGGGTCGACAGTCCCATGGTGGAGCTGATTTACGAAAACGAGGCCGTCACCGGCGTGGTCGTCGAGAAAGACGGGACCCGGCAGGCCCTCCCCGCCCGGGCCGTCATCCTGGCGGCGGGCGGCTTTGCCCACAACAACGAGATGCGCCAGAAATACCATCCCCATCCCATCACCACCGACTGGACCGTAGCCAACCCGGGGAACCGCGGGGCGGCCATCCAGGCCGCCATGGCCGTAGGCGCAGCCACGGCTCTGATGGACGATGCCTGGTGGGGACCATGTTTCATCGACGGCCAGGGAAAATCCCAGTTCATGCTGTGGGAACGCTCCGCGCCCTACGGGATCATCGTCGACCAATCCGGGAAGCGCTTTATGAACGAATCTGCCTCGTACGTCGACTGTGGCCACTGGATGTATGCCCGTAACCAGGAGGTTCCGGCCATCCCCGCTTATATGATCGCGGATGCGCGCCATCGCAAATACTATCCCTTTGGCACCCTGCTGCCGGGTATCACGCCCCAATCGGCCTACGAATCGGGTTTCATGGTGAAAGCCGATACCCTCCCCGAGCTGGCCCGCGCCCTGGACATCGATCCCGATACGCTCCAGCAAACGGTCCAGCGCTTCAACCAGTTTGCCGCCACGGGCAAAGATCTCGATTTCCACCGGGGAGACAGCGCCTACGACCGCGTCTACAGCGACCCGAGGGTCAAGCCGAACCCCAACCTGGGTGAGATCACCCAGGGGCCCTTCTTCGCCGTGCGGGTCTGGCCTGGCGACCTGGGCACCAAGGGCGGGCTGCTGACCGATGAAAACGCGCAGGTCCTGCGTGAGGACGGCCGCCCGATCCCGGGCCTGTACGCGGCCGGGAATACCTCCGCCTCGGTCATGGGCCACACCTATCCCGGCCCCGGCTCGACCATTGGCCCCGCCATGGTCTTCGGGATGCTCGCCGGACGGCACACCGCCCAGGCCGGGTAACGCCCGGT
>JAAZNB010000026.1 GCA_012798515.1 Chloroflexota bacterium | reverse complement strand
TACAAACTGTCGCAGGACCGTCTGCGTTCTTACCTGAACGAAGAAGTCGCCCTGCGTTATGATTCGTCGCCCACCGCGCCGCTGCCGGTGGCAGGCACGACCGGTTTCCAGGCCGGTGTGGCCGGGACCACGCTGGACGTCGACCGCGCCATCCTGCTGATCGAGGACGCCTTGAAATCGCCCACGGCGCGCACGGTGAACCTGACCTTCAATTCGGTCACCCCGCCCCGGCCATCCATGCAGAACCTGCAAATCCTTCTGGAGCAAACCATCGACGCCTCCGGTTTCGACGGTATCACCGAGCTGTATCTCCTGGATCTGCAAACCAGCCAGGAGTTGAACTTCGCCTACCAGAACGGGACACAGTTGCAGCCGGGCATTGCTTTCACGGCCGCCTCGACCATGAAGATTCCCATCATGATGTCCGTCTTCCGGCGGACCAAGGAACCGATCCCGACCGAGATCGACGATATGATCAAGCTGATGATCGAGCGTTCGGAAAACGACCCTGCCGACCGGCTGATGGAACGGGTGATGGACCAGAACCTGGGCCCGCTGCAAGTCACCGATGATCTGAAGCAACTGGGCCTGGAAAACACCTTCCTGGCCGGTTATTTCTACGTGGGCGCGCCGCTCTTGCAGCGCATCCAGACCCCTGCCAACCAGCGCACGGATGTGGATACCAACCCGGACGAATACAACCAGACCACGCCGTTGGAAATGGGGCTGCTGCTGGACGATCTGTACGTTTGCTCGCAATCAGGTGGGGGAACGTTTGCGGCGGCCTTCCCGGGGGAGATTTCCCAGGCGGAGTGTAATACCATGATCAACTATCTGGCCAGCAACCGCATCGGGGTACTGATCCAATCCGGTCTGCCCGACGGCACCCGCGTGGCCAACAAGCACGGCTGGATTACCGAGCTGGACGGGCTGCTACACACCATCGGCGACGCGGGGATTATCTATTCGCCGGGTGGAAATTACATCATGGCAATTTACATGTACCACCCGACGCAGCTGGTGTTCGATCCGGCCAACCAACTGGTGGCGGATATCACCAGGGCCATCTACAACTATTTCAATTTGAGCGCGTCTTCGTCGTAACTGCGCTAAGACGTAAAAGGCATAGAACCGGCCGCTGATTACATCTCGATCAACGGCCGGTTAATATCGTTTTCAGCTCATCCAACAGCCCGGTGGGGGTTTGGGAGAGACGTTCACAGAGCTCCTGGAGCAGCTGCTCCAGGGCCGGCAGGGTCTGGGCAATCTGGTCCGCCTCCTCCGGATAACGCCCTTGCAGGGCGCGGATACGCGCTTGCGGGTCGACCAGTTGGGCGCCTTCGACCATCTTATCGGCCAGGTACACCAGTTTTTGTTCCCAGGTGAGCGGTTTGCGCTGCGGTTCGACCAGGCAGTACAGCATGTGGCGATTGGCGATCTCCGCCAGGTCGGGCAAGCCACGGGCTTGCAGCAGGGCAGCTGCCGCCGCCCCGTGGTCCAGCCCCGGCATGCTGCGGCGGGCGGAGAGTTTGGCCAGGTCATGCAGCAGGCCCCCGCGGTGGGCCAGGATGGGATCCACGCCAACGTCTTTACGCCTGAGGAGTACGGCCAACCCGTAGGCAATGGCGGCCACGGTCTGGACGTGCTGCAGTAGCAGGTGCGAAGCGTTTTGCCCGGCCAGCCAGTGATAGCACAGCGTGAGGCTGGGGAGCGGCGTTCGTTCCAATGCGGCAGGCAGCTGGCTGAAATGATCGATTTCCGCGTCGTGGTAGGGCAGCATCCCCGGGCAGAATTGTTGCTGAGGGTTGTACCATACGGCGCGCCACCCGGCGTGGGCCGCACCGAGGATGTCGGTGGTATAGGTGTCGCCGATCATCACGAAACCGCCGGCAGGCCAGGGGGCGCGGCGCTCGATAGCGCGATAAAACCCCGGCTGAGGTTTCCGTTCTCCCAATTCGTGAAAGGTGTAAAACGCCTCGAAGTATGCGTCCAATTGCACTCGCCGGAGGGCGCCGGCCACCTGGTGAGACGTGGACTCCAGGGCATTGGTAGCCACGACCATGTGGTACCGGCCCTGCAATCTGTCCAGGGCTGCCTGGACCCCATCCAGGGCGGTGACGACCGGCCAGTCTACCATGACGCCGGTGTATTCAGGGTAGTCGCGCATCAAGGTGTCTCCCCAATCGAAGACCAGTGTCGTGAGGGGCGTAGCCTTCGAGGTGGGATCGATGGGGAGATCAGACACGGCCGGCCGGCGCTTTTCTGGCAGCGGCCACCGGGATGGCACGGCTTGCCCCGTAACTGGGTTGGGGAAGAGCGGTGGTGAATGGTTGGGTTGATTTCATCGGCATGCAGAGATGGGAACGCCTGGGCAGGGGAATTAGACTGGCTATCGCGCTCTTGTAAGGTTACACCTGCCAGGCCTGGGCGGACAGGTTGTTACAGTATAGTGACGTCCTGGAAAGAAGTCAATTCCTGGCGGAATCTTTGGTATAATACCCGCAACTATTCTAGGAAAACCGAGGTAACGGACTATGTTATCTATGAAGAAGAGAGCATGGACGGTCGTTGTGGCGATTGCTGCACTGCTCTTGCCAGCTTGTTCTGGAACGCCAAGCACCCCGACATTGGATCCGAACGAGATTTACACTCAAGCCGCAGAGACGGTCCAGGCGCAGCTCCAGGAGACCCAGGCCGCTCTCCCAACCGATACGGCGACGTCTGAGCCGACGGCTACCCAGGAACTTGCGGCGACATCGACCGTTGCCATCCCGTTGGTGAATGCCACGGTTTTACCTGGCCTTCAAACCTCGGCAACGACCACCCCGGGAGGTTCGGTGACGGCTGCCCCGGGTGCAACCCTGGGAGTTCCCCCGTTGGCAACGTCCACGACAGCAGCCATCCTGGCGCCTACCGCTACGAAGATGCCCGGCCAAAAAGCGGGCGATGCGGCCGAATGGCAGTATAACGTCCCGGCGGATGGCACCTATTTCTCAGCCGGCGAACAGTTCTCGCTGGCCGTGGGCTTGAAGAACGTGGGTTCCACTACCTGGACCACCGATTACGCCCTGGTATACCTGGGCGGTACGCAGCTCTCGGGCACCACGACCATCTTCGTCTCTGCGCCGGTTGCGCCGGGTGAGAAGGCCGAATTTAATATTCCCGCCTGGGCTCCCAACGAATCGGGTAAATACACCAGCTACTGGAAGCTGGTCAATAGCGGAGACGCCTATATCTACGAGATTTACTTCACTTTCAACGTGAACTAATCCCGGTAGCAGAAAAACAGACGCAGAGTGCTGTCCCTGGCGCGGCCAGGGATAAGCCCTCGCGAGTTGGATGAAGATAAAGGGTTGGCAGGTGCGCCTGGCCGGCCCTTTTTTGTTTCTATACCGTGCCCCGTCCAGACAGGGCAATTGCATCAAAACACTTGTTCTATGAGATTTGCTATCACCCACCCCTAAATCCCCGCCCTCAAGGGCGGGGACTTTAAAAAGAGTGCGAGATGGCTGTATCTGGCGGCACATTTTGTGCCGCCAGATACAGCC
>JAAZNB010000025.1 GCA_012798515.1 Chloroflexota bacterium | reverse complement strand
CGTGGATTGGTTCACAGTGCGCGAGCGTAGAACTGCGCTCCCGGTTCGGAACCGCCGCTGCGCCGCGCCGGCGGGAGCTGAGACGAGCTGCGGGGAGATTCTCGAGTATCAAACGGAAACAGTTTGTTAAAGAAACGCAATGATTTCACGTTTTACACTTCTGGTTCGGCAAGGCCAGTACAAACGTGCGTTGGGGCGTGCTATAATGAGCTGGAGGGCGCTGCAAAGAGCCTTTTCGGGCACTCTCCGAATACCCCCGCCTCGATGAAGAGGATTGAAACCTTCCGTCAAGCGACCATTGTGAATCGCGTGCAAAACCTCCGAATACCCCCGCCTCGATGAAGAGGATTGAAACGTCGTAGAACGCCGCCTACTGGGATTAGGAGCAACTCCGAATACCCCCGCCTCGATGAAGAGGATTGAAACTCGTGATAGGACACCACCACACCTGGGGGGACATTCTCCGAATACCCCCGCCTCGATGAAGAGGATTGAAACGATAACATGGCTACCCCAAGAAAGATCCCAGCCAACTCCGAATACCCCCGCCTCGATGAAGAGGATTGAAACCAGCATGACCCCAAGCTTGCGGGTCGTAGGCCGGACTCCGAATACCCCCGCCTCGATGAAGAGGATTGAAACAGCAGCACGCTCGCCCAACCAGCTGGGTCACTTGACTCCGAATACCCCCGCCTCGATGAAGAGGATTGAAACACTTTCTCAGTTTGGTTACTATCAACCTGTTTTGCTCCGAATACCCCCGCCTCGATGAAGAGGATTGAAACGAAAAAAATTTCCCCGGGCGCCGGGGTGAACGGCTCGCTCCGAATACCCCCGCCTCGATGAAGAGGATTGAAACCAACGGCTTTGAGGCGTTGTAGAGAGCTGCCAGCACCTCCGAATACCCCCGCCTCGATGAAGAGGATTGAAACTCGGCTTAGGTGGGCACTGGTGGCACCAGATGTCTCCGAATACCCCCGCCTCGATGAAGGGGTTTTCCTCACGGCGGGAAAGCGCCCCGGCGTAGGTCGGCTAGAGCGATGTAGCGAGATGCGCCTGCCCTGTGCACATGAGGGATGGCACGGCGCCCCGGCCTGTGCGGCCAGGAGCGAAAGCCGACACCCCTGGCCGCGCCCGGGAGCAGGCTGTTCACAAGGGCCTTTTCGCCTGGCTGTTCACGCCTCGGCCGGGAAAGGCCTCTGCCTGCCAACCCGCTCTAGCCGGCCTACACCGGGCGCCGGATCGCCAGCGCAAGCGCGCCGGTGCGTTGGGACGTGCTATAATGAACTGGAGGGCGCTGCGAAAAGGCTCCCAACACCCCCGCCTCGCCAACCTCTATACAAGCCGCGGGAAAGATGGAGTTGTTGTTCTACACGGGCCTGCCGGCCAGGGGGAAATCGAGAGCAAACATTCCGGCCGTCCTTCCAATCCCATTGAAGTCACAACCACCCTGAGAAAATCTATCGAATCTGGATCGCGAATTGAGTAAAATATTCTCCGCACCCTGGTCTCGCCCCACCGACCTGGCGTATAGTATCTAGAGGGAGGACAGATGAACCGTTTGGTGACCGCAATGCAAAGACTGTTTTCCGGCGGAGCGGAAAGCGCGCCGCCTGCTGGGAACCGACAGCAGGCGGTAAAGCAAAATTTCATCCTGGTGGCCGGTATATCGCAGTTGTTTGATGCCAAGGGCCAACAGCTATTCCTGTCCTATTCCCCCGTCTCCCGGGCCATCCACGAGTTATGGCACAGCCAACCTGTGCAGGCGGCCGGTTTGACAGCCGGAGAGTTTGCCGCCGCCTGCCTGGGCAACGCCGCGCCTCCTCGCCTGGCGGCTGCCCTGGGCCAACGTCTGGCACAAGACCCCAATCCACCTGTGGCAGGCGAGGCGCCCGCGGATGAAGGGGATTGGATGCAGGATCCACGGTGTGCCGTGTTGCGCGGCGAGATTGGCGATCACCTGGAGCGCTTTACCCAGCTCACCACCCAGATTACCGAGTTGAAGGACATCGACAACGCCAGAGGCGCCGGCCACGTCCCGCCCCCGGTCGATGGAACGGGGGCCACTGCGCGCCTGCTGGAAAATGCCGCCTGGTTGGCTGAGATGCTCCTGGATTATCTGCGCACCCAACCGATTACCCAGGGTGCCGATGGCCCCCTGGGGGCCGAACTGACCACCCTCCTGGCCTACGAGCGCGAACAGCACGACCTGCAAGCTGCTCACATGACGATCCTGGCTTCACACACCTGGATGGGCTTTTTTGCCGCCTGCGTGTTACAAAAAGTGATTTCTCAATACTGGGCCATAGACCTGCCCTTCTCGGAGGTCAAGATCATCTCCGGGTTGACCGATAATCCCGATATGGCTTCCACAGTAATGATCAGCCTGGCCGGCGCCATCCTGGATTGTTTGCGCGGCGCACAGGACGGCAGCCCCGTGCAGTGGAACAATGTTTTTATCATGACCAGCGGCTACAAATCCGTCATCCCCTGCATGACCATTTATGCGCTGCTCTACGGCGTCGAAATGGTCTATACGTTCGAGCGTTCCGAGAAGATCCAATCGCTCCACCCGCGTTATAACCTGCAAGACCCGCAGGCACGCCGCTTCTGGGAAAAAACCTGGAAGGGCATGCAATCCCAGGGATGGACTGACAATGACGTCAGCCCGTATTTGAGAATTGCCTTACAAGGGCGGTTAGAAAACGTTAGAAAGACCTATTCTATTTCATAGCAGACCGCCCCGGGCCGGCGCCATGTTTAACCTTTCGTTTCGAATTCGTTTTGAATGCGCAGCAGAACCTCAAGATATGCAGGCCAGAAAAGTCTGTTACGAGCTCCTGTTTCACCAGCAGTACCCCGAAACGATCTCGCTGGTAGCAACGGGTTTGCCCCTGGGGCGTGACGCTTTGCCGGGCGCCAACAGTCTCGAAGCCCTGGCGACCAGCCTGGCCGAACGGCTGGATTACTACAGCCAGGATTACCCCGGTGTAGATGACGCCGGGGTCAGCGGAGACAGCTACCGCACGGCCTTCTGGCGTCTCTTTTCCGATGGCCAGCGCATGGGCAAATCCGGCTGGCAGGGATTCCTCAGCATCGAACGGGGCCGTATCAGCCGTTACAGCTTCGACATGCTGCTGGCCTGTGCGGCTTTTTTTAAGGCCGTGTGCCTGTTCTTGGGCAGTGGGGAACGATACGTGCAGATGGACGCCTGGGTGGTGTACCTGTTTTCTGCCTGGCAGTGGTTCAACCTGGTGAAACTGGCCCTGGAGGAATGCGAACGCGATCCCCGAGGCGCCTGTGCACCCGGGTCCGGACTGCACGAGGAGGTGGAGCGCGAGTTCGCTGCGGCGTATCGCGCCCTGGCCCCGCTGCTGGCCAACCAGCGCTTTGCCTACGCCGTGCGCTGGTTGAACCAGTGGCAGGCAAGTGACACCGATTCGGGGCCGCTCTTGCGTGAACAACTGCGCCTGTCGATGGTGTTGTCCCCGGTCGAGATGACCAGGCAGCAGCGTGACCAGCTGGACCCCAGCAAACCGCTCAAGGCGCCAGGCTGTTTCACCTCCGGGAAAATGGAGTGGAGCCAGGTCCGCTTGCATCCCCAGTTTGGCCCCGGGGCCGAAGAAGACGCCCGGGCTGAAATACGGCGCATCATCTCCACCTGGCTGCTGCCGCGATACGATTTCGAGTCGTCGCTGCGCCTGTCCATGCTGCTGAAACAGGCTCGCTCCCCCAGGCTTCCGCGCTGGAAATTCACTTCCTTACCCCTGTCCTGGGCGGTGGCCCTCTGCATGTTTTTTGTGCCGCTGCTGGCTGCAGCAGGCGGCACGGCCATAACCTCTCTTTCTGGGGGGCCGGCCGGCCAGAGCGTGATCAAGTGGATACCCGAGTACGAATTCCTGATTGTGTTCGTGCTGCCCCTGCTGGTCTTCCTGACCCTGTTCGATTTCCATACGTTAAAATACTTCGCCTTGCCGCGCATCATCGGCGGCGTTTTTATCGGTTACCTGGCCCTCGCACTGCAAGGAGACTCGATCAACGTCATGGCTGTTTTCTGGCAGCCGATCTCCCTGCCGGTAGGCGATGTCTACGGCGTTTGCCTCTTGTGGATCATCGTCGTGATCGCCGGGATCCTGTACCTGCTGTTCGATACCCTGGCCCTGGTCCGCGACACGCGGGCGGCTGCCGGGCGCGCAGTGCTTACCTGGCTGTTGGCATTGATTGCTTCGGGCGTGATCGGCCTGGTCGTGGTGGCAATTACCACCCAGGCCTACATGAACGAGACTCACCAGGTAGACCTGTTCAACGCCGTTTTCCTGGGCCCCTTTGGACAGGTGAATATCTTCCAATACCTGGTGTTCGTGCCCCTGGCACTGTTCACCGGGCTGGTAACCCAATTTATCTTCGAAGAACAAACGGTAACCGCCTCGGTGTGGGCTGCCGAACAGGAGTAGGGCGATAAGCATCTGTTCCCATAACGCATAGGTGTATGTCAACAGAAGGGGGGCACTATGTTGGTCAAAATCAACCAAAGGCTAAAGGACATCTATTCCGTCATTCTCAAGCAAAAGGTGGTTTTCAAAACATATTCACGGGTATGGGTCTCACTGGTGATATTAATCCTTCTGACAGCCACAGGCTGGTGTGTCTATCTTCATTATGCAAAAGGGATGATTTGGGCAGATTGGACTGGTTTTGGCAGTTATACAGGAACGCTGCTACAAGACCAGCGCAGTAAAACTTTATGGGATTGGATGGAACTCCTGATTATCCCTATCGTTTTAACTGTAGGCGGCTTCTTTTTTAACTGGGCCGAGAAGAGGAACGACCAAAGTGTTGCCAAACAGAAGTTCGAGGATGAACAAAAAAATTCACAAGATCAACAACAAGAAACTGCACTAAAGAATTATCTCGATCGGCTGACGGTATTATTACTGGACAAGGGGTTAGCTAATGCTCAAAACGACACAGCAAAGGACCATTTATCCGTAAAGAATTCGTGCATCATTGCCCGGACTCTGAGCCTCACCACATTGAAGAAACTGAACCCTGAACGGAAACAATCGCTTCTTTTGTTCCTTTATGAAGCAAAGTTGATTTCAGGAAACGACCCAACCATTGATCTCACCGGTGCAAACTTGAGTGAAGTGAATCTATCCGGAAAAGTTCTGAAGGAAATCAATCTAACAGGAGTCTGTCTGAATGGTACGAATTTTGAAAGCGCAAATTTAACCAAGGGGTCTTTTACAGGGGCAGAGATGTTCGGAGCAAAGCTCAATTATGCTACCCTAACCGGGGCATATTTACAAAAAGTTCAATTTAACAAAGCTGCCCTTTTCCGTGATCTGCATTTGAATAACGCCGATCTTTCCCAAACGAAACTAGAACGGGTTACACTTGTTGACAGTGAGTTAAAGGGGGCAAACCTACAAAATACGAAAATGAAGAGAGCTACCATTATAAATGTCTATTTGAATGAAGCTATATTGACGGAGACCGATCTTACCCAAGCCAATATCAGAGAATCCCATATGGAAAAAGCAACCATGAATTGGGTTGTATTGAACGGGGCAACTTTATTTAACGTTATTTTGAGTGAAGCTAATATAGAAGATGCTCAATTAAACAATACGACCTTCGTGGAATGTAATTTAAGTTATGTGAAATTAAACCGCTCCAAAATGCAAAATGTTGACCTTAAAAGAGCTAATTTGATGGGGGCCCGGTTGGTCGGAGCGGATTTAACCGGGGCCCAATTACAAGGCTCTAATCTGAGCTACGCAGATCTAACCGCCGCCGGCCTCGCTGGGGCGAACCTGACAGGCGCGGATTTGAATGGAACGATTATGCCAGACGGTCAGGTGTGCTATGAAAATTCAAAAGGATAACGTAGAAAATCTAAGGAATATTCTTCGATGGCATGCTATGCTTAAATAAAGGACGAGTTTGACGCAATCTGCACCTTGCCCTGCAATGAGCTAGACCTCACACGTACAATCTACCGGTAACTAAATAAATCGTGTAAACAAAAAGGAGAGAAAAATGGGGATGTTTACACTGACCGTGTTGGATACCAGCGGTATTCAAGCCTACATTTTTGGCACCAACAACTTGCGCCAAAATGTAGGGGCGTCTTATCTGGTAGACAGCGTCACCGGCCTCTGGGTCAAAGAATGCCTGGACGAGCTTGGCCTGCGCCACAACCTGTCCGTACGGGGGGGTGGGTTGGTCTTGCTGGAAGACCGGCGCATTGAGCGGGGTGAGCTGGATGCCGAGCTGATCTATTCCGGGGGAGGCAATGCAGTCATCCTGTTCCAGAATCCGGATCCACAGGTAGCCAGCTGCCCACCAGCCACCGGTTTCGCCCAGGCGCTGACCCGTAAAGCGTTGCTGGAGTCGCCCGGGCTGCAGGTGATCGTGGCCCACCAGGACTTTGATTGGGATCACAACCCGCTGGGGGGAGACCAGGGGGTACTCCAATCTGCCATGCAGACCCTGGCCAAACATAAAGCCTCTCCCCAGGTCTCCTGCCAGACGTATGCCCTGGCAATCACTGCCGCTTGCATCTACACCGGCAAAGCGGCGACCGGCCTGGACGAGGATCGCCGGCCGGTCTCGGTAGAGGTAATTGCCAAGACCCGCGCGGCGGCAAGAGCCAACCGGCGTCTCTCTGAAAATTTCAAATCCAAATTTGACTACCCCCTGGATTTTGACCACCTGGGGGGAACTCAGGATGAATCCAGTTACATTGCCGTCATTCACACCGACGGAAACGGCATGGGCAAACGGGTGCGCCAGATCAGCGCTGCTCACGCCCACCCCGGGGCAGGCAACCGCGACTACATCCAGGCCCAACGCGCCTTTTCAGACTCGATTGCCCGGGCGGCCACGACGGCCCTGCGCAACACAGTCCGCCGATTAGAAGATTCGGTCGAATACGATTCCGAAAACCGGCCCCACATCGGTGGCGTCGTGTATCTCAAGGAGAATTCTCTACCTTTCCGCCCGCTGGTATTCGGCGGCGACGACGTCACTTTCGTGTGCGATGGCAGGCTGGGGCTATCGCTCACGGCGTACTATCTCCAACAATTGTCGGCCCAGCGCCTGTCCGACGGAGATTACGTTCACTGCCGCGCCGGGGTAGCCATTGTCAAGACCCATTATCCCTTCTCACGCGCCTATACCCTGGCAGAAGATTTGTGCGCCTCGGCGCGCAACTACATCCAGCAGGCCGGCGGTGCGCTAACGGCCATGGACTGGCATTTCGCCAAGAATGGTATGGTCTTGAGCCTGAAACAGATCCGCCGGCGCGAGTACCACTTGCAGACAGGGCGTCTCAACATGACCCCGGTGTGGATCACCGCGCCGGAAGCCCACTGGCGTTCGTGGGACACGTTTACGCGCACGGTCACGGCCTTTCAGGCCAGTCAGGAATGGTCTGGAAGGAGAAACAAGGTCAAGGCCCTGCGCGAAGCGCTGCGCGCCGGCCCGGAATCGGTGCGCCATTTCTTGAAGCTATATGAAGTAAAAGACGAACGCTTGCCGGCGCTGGCAGCGGATGGAGCCAGCTGGCAAACCACGGCAGAACGAGATGGCTGGCTGCCGGCGGGCGCCTGGGACCAGGATAATTACCTACCGGATGAAGAACCGGCCGGCCAGATCTGCGCCTATTTCGATCCCATCGAGGCGCTGGACTTCTTCGTCCCCCTGAAAGGAGCATAAACATCATGGTCACGTACATCTTGCAGATGGTCTTGAAAAGTGATGCTGCCTTCGGGCGTGGAGATGGCGTTGCCGGGTACGTCGATGCCGAGGTCCAGCACGACGAGCTGGGCTGCCCCTACCTGGGCGGCAGGACGTTGAAAGGCATCCTGGTCTCGGAATGCGCCGATATCCTCTACTGCTTGCCGCCGGAACAGCGCAGCCGCTGGGAAGGCGCCGCACGGCGCCTGTTTGGCGAACCCGGCAGCCACGAGCGAGAAAATGCCATCCTGTCGATCAGCGACGCCCGCCTGCCCGCAGATTTACTGGCAGGCCTTGCCGCTTCTACGCCAAGGCTCCCGCGCCAGGACGTGCTCGAAAGCCTGACCACCATCCGCCGCCAGACGGCGATGGATGCCGAAGGCGTGCCCAAAGAGCACTCCTTGCGGTCGATCCGGCTGATCTTACGGGAAACGACTTTCGAATCGACGCTGACCTTCTTCGAACGGCCTTCCCAAGACGACCTCGCGCTGCTGGCCGCCTGTATCGCCGCTTTCCGGCGCGCCGGGACCGGGCGGACGCGGGGCCGTGGAAAACTGGTAGCGACTTTGTGGGACGAGGCGCGTCGCCCGGTTGGAGATTTCCATCTCGGTTACTTCAAAGCGGAGGTATTAAAGTGAAAGCCCTCACCTTTACCATTCGCTTGCTCGATCCCCTGCTGTTGAGCCGCCTGGGGGCCGGCGAGGAGAATAGCGCGGCCAGTTATCATTACATCCCCGGCAGCGTGATTCGCGGGGCCCTGATCGCCGAGTTTGGCCGTGCTCACGAGAACGTGAAAGACATCGCACGCCACCCGCTGTCGCACCAGCTCTTCTTCGATGGGCAGGTGTGTTACCTGAACGCCTACCCACTGGATCGGGATGGAATGCGCATGCTTCCCAGGCCCCTTTCCTGGCGGGTGGAGAAAGACCCCGAGCCCGAACAACGGAACGTAATATACGATTTTGCGGTGCAGGTGGACTCCACCGTTTTAGAGCCGAAAAACGCCGAGGAAAAGTTCGCCTCCCTATCCGGAACAGAGGTGCATTTGGCCAAGGTGGACGAAATGGTCTTCGTCCACAACGCCAGCGACGATCCGTTGCTGAAGAAGAGGGGAACCAGCACGGTGTACCGCTACGAATCGCTGGCCCGGGGGCAGCGTTTTGGGGCCGTAATCAGCGCCCAGGAAGCCGGGGACCTGGCCGAAATCCAGGGCCTGCTGGAAAAAGGCAGTCTCGCCATCGGCGGGTCGCGCAGCGCCAGTTACGGTAAAGTAATCATCGAGGACGTCTGCCAGCTCGAAGAGTGGTGCGAGGCGCCTCAAAGTGAAGCACAGGGCAAGGTGATTGTTACCTTGTTGAGCGACGCCATCCTGAAGAACCAGAGCGGACAGTACTGTCCCGATCTCGATGCGGCCCTGGGCGCCCAACACGCCACGGCCTATTATGAGCTGGGCGTGGTTGGCGGCTTCAACCGTAAATGGGGGCTTCCCTTGAACCAGACGCCCGTCGTTCAGGCCGGCAGCGTCTTCGTCTACGATGCCAACCGGGTAGACGCCGAAACCCTGGAGCGGGCGATAGAAAATGGCGTCGGAGAGCGCCGGGTAGAAGGATTTGGCAGGCTGGCCATCAATTGGAACGTCCAGCCATGCTTATCCATTCCAGAAACTAAAAACAAAGCGTCTTCTTCGTCGCCGGACGTGGCCTTGTCACCACAGAGCAAGGAACTGGCCGGGCGCATGGCCGGGCGGATGCTGCGCAGCAAACTGGACCAGGCCTTGATGGCGAGCGTCGCCAATTTGAAAATCGAGCGACCGCCCAGAAACGCCCAGCTTTCTCGCCTGCGCCTGGCTGTGTTGGAATCCATGCGCCTGAAAGACGCCCAGGGGATCGCCAATCACCTGGCAGCGTTGAAAAAGCAGGGGATCGAACAATGGGAACGAGCGCGTATCGATAACCGGGCCATGGACGCGTGGCTCAAGCAAAGCGTCGACGAATTGTGGAAAATCTACCTCCAACCGAAAAACGGGCCTATCCCTGCTGTCGCCGGAGTGGAGGCTGAGGTTACTTCGGAGCTCAAGCTCGAATATGTATTTCGCATGGTCGAAGGGATCTTGCGTAAGACCGGCCACGAGCGAAAGGCGGAAGGAGATGCGCAATGAACGCTCAATGGCAGAACCCACGCCGGATAACGGAACGAATCTTGATCCAGGGGGAACTGGTCCTGGAGACCCCCACGCACCTCGGCAATGGAGATGCAGATGGCCCGCTGGATATGCCCCTCAACCGGGACGAATTGAAAGGGCACGCCCTGTTGACCGGCACTTCCATTGCCGGCGCACTGCGTAATTACGCCGGCCAGGTGATCTCCCCCGCGGCTGCGGCGCGGCTCTTTGGCCGGGTGACAGAGGATGAAAGTGAACAAAGCTGGCTGATCGTCGAGGACGCCCGCGGCAGCCTGCCAGTCGTGGAGCTGCGGGACGGGGTGAAAATCGACCCGGCTACCCGTACCGCAGATGACAAGAAAAAATTCGACATCGAGCTGCTTTCGGCCGGGATGACCTTTCCGCTTGCTTTCGAGCTGCCTGTCCCGGCAAACGGGGGCGCAGAGCTGATCCAGACCCTGGCCGTGGCCCTCAAAGGGCTGGAAGAAGGGAAGATCAGCCTGGGAAAACGCAAGGCGCGCGGTTATGGCCGCTGCCGGGTGGATGGTTGGAGACTTACACGCTGGGACATGCGTACGCCGGCCGGCCTGGTGGAATGGCTCGAAGGTAAACCCGGAAAGGACCCGACGGACAAGATCGAGCTGCTGCTGGATCTTAAACTGGACGACTTTGACGAGCCATTGGCCTGTGAACTGGAAGGGACGTTCAAGATCCACAGTTCCTTGTTGATTCGCTCTGGCGCCGGGCAGCAGGGCCAGGTAGACGTGGTTCACCTCAAAACGCGGCGCAACGGCAGCGAAGTCCCCGTGTTGAGCGGCACCAGCCTGGCCGGGGCGCTGCGCGGCAGAGCAATGCGGATTGCAAATACGTTGAACAAAGACGGTAAGGCTGTGGCAAATGCTTTATTCGGCTACCTGCCCGACAAGGATCATTCCGGTGAGCCGTTGCAGGCCAGCCGGGTGTGGGTGGAGGAAAGCATTATCGAACGGCCTCAAGAAATGGTGCAGAGCCGCCTCAAGATCGATCGCCTGACCGGGGGGGCCTACCCGGGCGCTCTCTTTCAAGAGCAGCCTGTTTTTGGCGCCGGCAGCGCCCAGGTCAAAGTAAAACTACGCATTCGCAAGGCTTCTTCCGCCGACGTGGGGTTGATCCTGCTCTTGCTCAAAGACCTTTGGACCGGCGACCTGCCCCTGGGTGGTGAAAGCGGGGTAGGCCGCGGCCGTCTGCGTGGCATCGACGCGACCCTGAGATACCAGGGAGCCTGTTGGAAACTGAGCGAGCAGGGTGAAATACTCGAGATCGTTCAAAGCCAGGGCCCACAAAAAAAGTTGCAAGATTTTGTGGACGCCTTCGTAAAGGGGTAACCAGATGGAAAACCAGGTCCGTTCGTTACAACGCTACCGCCAGGAGTCCAATAAACTCGAGGCATCGGATTTTGTGGAAAAACCACTTGAATGGCTGGCCAAACACGCGAGGGCCAACGCCTGGCTGCTGGCGTTTGCAGACGATGGCGTGATCCTCGGCAAGTTCGATGGGAAAAATCTATCACTTTCCGGCCGGGCTTTTCCGCAATACTCGCCGGAGCTGGACACGCTCACCCTCCAACAGGCTTACGTGTTCGACCACAAAGGAGAAGTGCGCATCTGGCACACCGGGCAGGAATGGCTGGCCTGGCAGCTGTGGGACGAGCCAGACCCGCAGGGCAACGTGGAGGCGTTCGACGAAGAACAGATGTTGTGGGGCACCAGCCTGGCAGATACCCGGACAGACAAGACCACAGGCCAGAAGTTCAGCCTGCTGACCGACGGCCGCCAGGGGCTGCACTATGCGCTCCCACTTGAAATTGGCCCTGGTCAGCTAATGCCAGACAGGATGCACCGCCCGCTGCGTTTGCAGGTGCGGAATTACATCACTTAC
The DNA here is from genome assembly GCA_012798515.1 of Chloroflexota bacterium. Lineage (GTDB taxonomy): Bacteria > Chloroflexota > Anaerolineae > Anaerolineales > Anaerolineaceae > JAAZNB01. Next base: position 6,161 of record JAAZNB010000025.1, on the reverse strand, counting down.
AATCCGCAAGGCCAGGCTTATGTGGCCCAAAGCCGCCTGGTTCATTTACACGTACAGGTTAATGCAAAGGGGGGCTGAAATGAAAAATAACCACCGTAATCCTGAATATGCAGAACGCACGGCTCGCGCCCCTTACAACTTTGTTCCCCTGCCCGAAAAAGTGTTAACCGTCCGCCAGCCAGCTGCACAGAATTGTTATACAGGCCTGTCGGGCTATTTCGACTGCCGGTTCGAGACCTCTTCCCCCACTTACGTGCGTGGGATGCTCACAGTAGAACAGGCAGCCGCCGGGGAAGAGAGTAAGAACCACCCGGAACACTTTACTCGCCCCGGTAATCCGGCGCCGGTCTTCCCGGGGAGCTCGCTGCGGGGCATGTTCCGCACGCTGGTGGAAGTGATCAGTTACGCCAGGCCCGCCTGGGTCACGCCGGACCGGCTGGTCTACCGCGCCGTGGGTGACATAACCGGCCATGGATTGAAATACCGTTCGCGCATCATGCTGGTCCACACGGACAAGAAATTTACCCCCCGGGTCAAGGCCGGTTATATGCACCAGGAAGACGGGAAGTGGTTCATTCTGCCCGCCCGGGAGATCAACGGGACGACGTTCTCTCGAATCAATCACAGGCGGATCCCAGACGACCTACCCGGTTGGTATGGATGCAGAAACGCCAGCAGGATTTTTATTCAACCGGGGCCCTACCAGTTCCAGGACATGTTGGAGGGGTACGTCCAGATCGAATTCTCCAAGGTATTAGAGGCAAGCCCGATCAGCCGGGAAAATTATATCGAAGCGGTTCTGGCGCGCAGCGGAAAGATGAACAAGAAACGCTCCGAGGCAGTCATTTACCCGCCGGATCCACAGGCAGCCAAGCTGGAAGTAAGCCTGGATATCGTACAGCGCTACCGCGACCAGGTTACCGAAAGCCAGATCGAAATATTGGGCGACGGGCAAGGCGTGCTGCGTGAAATGCAGCCTGTGTTCTACCTGGTCGAAAACAACCAGCTGGTCTTCATGGGACACACGATGATGATGCGCCTGCCCTACCAGATCTCCCCGGCCGAACACGTTCCCGGCGAGCCCGGGCGCGAGGGTGAAATCGATCTGGCCGAAGCCTTGTTCGGCTTTACTCGTCCCCAGGCCATGAAAGATGCCCTGCAAGCCCTGGCCGGCCGCGTGTTCTTCGAGGATGCCCTGTGCCTGCCAGGCCAGGCGAACTTTTTTGAGCGCGAGATCACCCCCCAGGCGCTGTCCTCGCCCAGGCCGACCACTTTCCAACATTACCTGGAACAGCCCTACCCGGATGACAAGTCTCGACTGGTCGATTATGACGACGGAAATGCGCACCTGCGGGGGACGAAGTTCTACTGGCATCACAACAACCGGCCCATCCAGCAGATCGAAGAAACGAACCTGGATAAACTAAAACACCAGAAGATTTATACCCGCATTCGCCCGGTGCGCGCCGGGGTGGGCTTTGGCTTCAAGATCTTTTTCGACAACCTCACTGAAATCGAGTTAGGCGCCCTCGCCTGGGTGCTGCAGACCGGCGCCGCCCCGGCGTACCGCTTGAAGATCGGCATGGGCAAACCCCTGGGAATGGGCGCCATTCGCTTCACCCAGGCCGACCTGCACCTCTACGACCGAAAGCAGCGCTACCAGCAGCTGTTGGCCGGCCCCACGGCCTGGCAGTGCGGCGAAAATGACGCTCGTGCAGACTGCGAAACGCAGCAAAAAGCGGCCATCTCGGCGTTTACCAGCTGGGTTCGGGACGATGGAGAAATCAATCCGGGGGGTAAGATTCCCGCCTTCGAACAACTGCAACGCATCCGTTTCCTGCTCAAGCTGCTCTCCTGGCCTGGCCCCCAAGAAGAATGGACCCGCTACATGGAGATAGAGCGCCCAGACAAAGACGCCAAAAAAGGCAAGGTCAACGAATATCGCAACCGGCCGGTTTTACCCGACCCAGACGGCGTCGGCCAGGCGCCGGCCCGCAGTGGGCAAACGCCTCCCGCTCCGCGGCAGCCGGTCCAACTTCAACCGCCTGCCCGGCCAGGGGGAGCTGGCAGGCCGGAAAAGCCGCGTAAACAAGCCTTGCCGCCCATCGAGGTGCCGGCGCCCCAGGAAGAGATCGATCCCTTTGCGAAACAGTTTATGAGCGCCTTGGAAGAGGATCGTCCACAGCCGGCCGCCAGACCCCAGCCCGGCAGCCCGGTTATCACAGTGATCGAGGAAGAGGACGACGACTGCCTGTATCTATCTCTGGATGAATTTTCCAACAACTACGTAGGGATTCTCTCTAAAGAGGAACTGCCCCAAGAGCAGTGGAAGATTGGGAAAACTTTGACCGCCTGGGTGCAACGTATCGATGACACCCAGGCGGGCGAAATCGACGTGCATGTCACCCTGACGCCGCCCGGGGAACAGGATCGAAGCTGATGGCTTTACCCTCCACGCTGCTGTGCCTGGTCTCGGAACAACGCATGCAGAACGCCATCCCATTGTTTCAGACCGGCTTACATTTCGACCAGGTCGTCCTGGTCGCCTCGAAGGACAACGGCGTCACCAACCCGCGCTTTGCCCGCATTGCCCAGGACCTGGAATGTGCTTTCGGCGAGCGGGCCCGCTGGATTTTGTGGAATCACCCGGTTGATCCCATGGATCCGGGCAGCACGGCCGGCGTATGTACGCAAATTATCGACGCTTTTGGCGGCCCGGATTGTGTGACGGTTAATTTCACCGGTGGAACGAAACCCATGTCCATTGGGGCCTACCAGGCCGGCCTGGCGGGCGGAGCGCCGCTGCTGTACGTCGATACCCAGAAAGAGCAGCTCTATCTCTACCAGCGGGGGGCGCCTCATTCCGAGCCGTTTCACCTGGAGCCGATGACCGTCGGGCAGATTCTGGCAGCCCACGGTAAGGCAGTCAATGCAAACTGGACCCTGACCCGCCAGCCCAGCGCGGTGGAACGGTCCATCACGGAGCAAATCTATACCCAACGTCCGGGCTCACTGCTTCAGGCCCTCAGTATGCAAAATCTGCTCCGCCGTCAGGCCCTGGACGCAAACCAGGAGAAACAAATCGACCAGGCAGCTGTAGAGCCAGCTGCCTGGCTGGCCGGCTGGCTGCAACAGGCAGGAGAGGCCCGGATCGAAAACGACCAGATCAAGATCAGCCACTGCATGGCTCGTTATCTGGACGGCGCCTGGCTGGAACAATACGTGGGGTTGGCGCTGGAAAGCGATGGGCGGTTTGCGGATGTGGCCGGAAATTTGCAGCTGGCCGGGATCGAAAATGAGCTGGATGTGGCCTGTACACTGAACGGGAAACTGGCCATCGTGGAATGTAAAAGCGGAAAAATGGAAAAAGGAGAAGGCGCCGCAGTGATCAGCCGCCTGCGGACATTGAAAGAGAGCCTGGCAGGCACGTTTGGAAAGTCTTTTCTGGTAAATTGTTATTATACACACCAGCTCAGCTCTCGGTTCGTGGAACGAGCTGCCGAATACGTGTCGCGCATGATCTGCCTGGAGGATCTGGCAGAAGTCGAAAACATCATCTACAATGAAATCGCCATGCGCAGGCGCTAGCTGCCGGCTCGTATGAGTGGATTATGCCCCTGTCTTTGATCCTTTACCTGGATACCTCTCAGGCGCCTCCGCCCGGCTACCTGGGGCGTGAAGCACAGGCGTGGTTTTTAAGCCAGCTTCAGGAGATCGACCCGCAATTATCAGCCGGGCTGCACGACACCGCCGGGCACAAACCCTATACGGTCTCCGATGTATTTGCCCTCCCGGATAGCCATAACGGCCAGCCCTGTTTTGCGCTGCGCATCACGGCCTTCGAAGCGCGTTTGGAAGAACTAATTACCGGGCGGCTGCTCAAACAGCTGCCGGATCGGGTACGCATCTGGTACGTTCATTTCCGGCTCTGCGGATACACGCTGTCACCCGCCGAAACCCCGTGGGCCAGGCAGGACCGTTTTGGCCAGTTGGTCCAGCAGTCCCAGGCTGCCGGCCTGGGCCCGATCGGGATGCAGTTTATTTCTCCGACCGGCTTCCGCTCGGAAGGCAATGACATCCTGTTTCCCATCCCTTCGCACGTCTACCGGGGCTATTGGCAGAAGTGGAATGCATTTGCGCCCGAGCCGCTGCACATAGACGCAAAGTTCCTGGATTTTGTGCAACAACACGTCCTGGTCAGCAGTATCGACGAGCTCACCACCCAGAGGATCGTCTTTGCCCGGGGAAAGCGCGGAGGAGCGACGGGCTTTCTGGGGGAGGTTTCCTTCACTCTCGCTCCACACGACCACCAGGTAGAAGGGAGCACTGCCTGGAACACTTACGTGGAACAATTGAAGGTGCTGACTTTCTTCGCCTTCTATTGTGGGACGGGGCACCACACCACCATAGGTCTTGGCCAGACTTATCCACACCTTTCGACCGGGGGGCCACGCCAATCGTAATCTTTTCCAGTCAATCAGGCAGGATAGGATGATCCTCGTAAATTTTGCTCATCCCTTTACCAACGCACAGACTCGACAGATTGAAGCGCTGTGTGGAATGAAAATTTCACAAACACACCACCACCCGGCGCAGTTCGACGTACAACTTCCTTTTCCCCCCCAGGTGCGGGCCCTGGTCGACCAGGTCGGCCTCAGCGCTGAATCCTGGCAGACCGAAGCACTGCTGATCAATCCTCCTTCGTTGAGCATCATTACAGCCATCCTGCTGGCCGAGCTACACGGGCGGAGCGGGCATTTCCCGGCTGTGGTACGCTTGAAACCCCTACCTGGGCCGGTAACGCAGTTTGACGTGGCCGAGATTATTAATTTGCAGGCCCTTCGCGAGCAGGCCCGCCAGGCGCGGCAGGAGAATTAAAACGGGTAGGCTGAAAACGAGCCGAAATCATTCCTGCCTTCCTGGAATGTGGCCCGAGCGATTTTCCACCTCCAACTCACGCGGTAATCACTCAAAGTATGTGGCTTTTGAGCCGGCCAGACATCCAGGGCCGGCAGCGCCGCGCGTATTACCACTCCGGCGGCCCGGGCCGGCGCAGCGGTGCGCTCCCGGTTCGGAACCGCCGCTCCGGCGCGCTGGCAGGCGTTGAAATGAGTTGCGGGGAGTTTTGCGAGTATCAAACGGGAACAGTTTGTTAAAGAAACGCAATGATTTCACGTTTTACACTTCTGGTTCGGCGGGGTGTGCATATACGCGTGCTGGAGCGTGCTATAATGAGCTAGAGGGCGCTGCAAAGAGCTTTTTCAGGCACTCTCCGAACCCCCCCGCCTCGATGAAGAGGATTGAGACTCATAGGTTGCTACCAGTACTTTACCGCTGGTCGGGCTCCGAACCCCCCCGCCTCGATGAAGAGGATTGAGACTCAAGTATTTCAAAGTCCTCGTACCATCCCGGCACGCTCCGAACCCCCCCGCCTCGATGAAGAGGATTGAGACCTTCAACCAAGTAATTGCAGCCTTGATAGGCCGCTAATGCTCCGAACCCCCCCGCCTCGATGAAGAGGATTGAGACTTAAAAGCTCGTGGCTGGGCTGTGGCTGGTCTCTCTCCGAACCCCCCCGCCTCGATGAAGAGGATTGAGACGAAAGCTAAGGCCCCTGAGACCAGGCCACTGGCAGTGCGTCCGACCCCCCCCCCCGCCTCGATGAAGAGGATTGAGACTCCAACAAGGCCACGGTGGTGGCCCCTTCAGCGTTGTCCGAACACCCCCGCCTCGATGGAAGAGGATTGAGACTCGATCTCGACTTTGATGACATTCCCTTTAGCCACTCCGAATCCCCCCGCGTTCTGATGATATGAATGAATTGATTCTTGGATGTGCACCCCCCACGGGTGCGATTTGCGCGCCTTGTTTCTAATCTTCGGTTCGGGACGTCTTGGGGCCGCTCTACGGCTGGGCCACCGCGTAGAGTGCGCTGCCAACGCACCTCTTCCTGGCCCATGCAGGCCACATGATCAACCTAATCTCTCCCGGCCATCTTTCATCCACATGAAACGGGCATATCTTGCCAACCCGCTCTAGCCAACCTACGCCGGGCGGCCTTTTATAACCGTTCACGGTCGATGCTGGCATCCCTGCAGGCAGCAACTTGTCCTCCCCGCCGGCCAAGGGGCGCATTTATAGATCCGGCCTCCGGGCAAAAT
>JAAZNB010000289.1 GCA_012798515.1 Chloroflexota bacterium | reverse complement strand
TGGCGATCCTGGCCGGCCTGGGCGCCAACCGGCCGGCGTTGCGGCCGAGGCTGAAACAGATCCCCCCGGGGCTTTTTCTGGCGATTTCGTTGGCGTTGGTGGCCGTGCTGACGGCTATCGTGCCCACGCCGTCTTTTTACCAGTATTATGCCATGCCGGTCAGTTTTTTATTCCTGCTGCTGCCATATGCTTACGCGGCGTCTCCAGACCCCACTGTCCCACAAAAAAGGCTGCTGTTTGTGCTGACGGCGGCCTTGCTCGTCTTCCAGGCCCCGGCCATGCTGGCTTCGATCCGTGACCTGGCCAATCGGGAGGCCTGGGTGGGGCTGCACGTTCACGACGTGGCGATGGATATGCGGGGAGAACTGGCGGCGCGAGGAACCGGCGCAGGGGGAAAAGTGGCGACCCTGTCGCCGTTGTATGCTGTCGAGGCGAACCTGCCAATCTACACTGAGCTTTCCACCGGCCCGTTTCTGTACCGGATCGGCGATATGCTGACCGCGGAACAGCGCAGCCGTTACCGGGGCGCCTCCCCTGGCAGCCTGGCGGAGCTGCTGGAGAATGATCCCCCGGCGGCCATTCTGGTGGGCTTAGAAGGGGACCTGGACCAGCCCCTGGTAGACTATGCCGTCCGGCATCATTACCAGGAAACGAATCTCCCCGGTTTTCCCGGGGCGCTTTACCTCCGGCCCTGACCACACAATAGTATAATCGTAGCAGCCCAAACTCATTGTGAGGTTGACATGCCCTATGAATTGTTAGCCACGGCGCGCACGCCTGCCCTGATTATTTACCTGTTGGACGTGAGCGCCTCGATGACGCAGCAGCTTGGAACGAAACGGCGGATCGACGTGGTCATGGATGCGCTGCAGGTGGCCTTACGCCAGATGGTCTTCCGCTCGACCAAAGGGGCGCGGGTTTCGCCGCGTTACAAGGTGGCCATGTACGCCTACAGCGACCACGTCTATGATTTGCTGGATGGGGTCAAGACGGTCGATCAAATTGCGAAAATGGGCTTCCCGGAGCTGTCTACGCAGCGGACTACCGATTCGGCGCGTGCGTTCGCCCAGGTGGAAAAACTCTTGCAGCAGGAGCTTCCCGGGCTGGATGGCTGCCCTGCGCCGTTGGTGTGTCACATGACCGATGGAGAATATACCGGCGACGACCCCGAACCCTATGCCCGCCGCATCATGGGGATGGAAGTGCCGGATGGGAATGTGCTGGTGGAGAACATTTTCATTTCCGACGTAATCATCGAGCAGCCGATCAACAACGTGCGAGAGTGGCCGGGGATCCTGCGCCGCACCAATTTGAAGAACGAATACGCCAAGAAACTGCGCAATATGTCCTCCCCACTGCCCAGAAGCTACCATGCGATGATGCTGGAGTCGGGCTATCGCATGGACGATAAAGCGGTGATGATGCTGCCGGGGATAAGCCCGTCCCTGGTGGAAATGGGCTTTGTTATGTCAGCCGCCACCCCTGTCTCGCGTTGAACCTTCCCTATGACCCCTCAAACTATTTTCCTGGCACAAACCGGTGAAACAGCCATCACCCATATTGCACTACCCCAAGGCCGTCTCCGTTATGCTTACGCCCGCTCGCGAGAGTGCCAGGCCGGCGGGGACCCCGGCCAGGACGCCCTGGCCATCCAGGTCGATGCAGAGCGCGTCGTATTTGCCCTGTGCGACGGGGTGAGCCTGTCTTTTATGGGCGACTGGGCAGCGCGTTTCCTCAGCCAGCAGCTGGTGAACTGGCTGGTGGGCCTGGTGGACGGGCGCAAAGGCGCCCTGGGAATACAGGAGATCCAGGCCGCACTGGCGCTGCGCCTGTCTGCCCTGACGGCCCTGGCGACCAGGCAGATCAAGGCCCATCCCTTGCCGGATGACCTGTCTCCTATGCTGCGTTCGGTATTGGAAGAGAAGCGGGGCATGGGCAGTGAGAGCATGTTTATCTGCGGCTGGTTGGATTTCGTATCCCGGGGAATGCTGCTGGCCTGGATGGGGGACTCGCGCCTGCGCCTGTGGCAGCGTTCTGAAGAGTGCACTGAACAGGCCTTTGGGGACGCGTTCCAAACCCGTGAACGCTGGTCGACCCAAAAAGGCGCCCTGGGCCAGCCGCACGTCTGGATGGGTAACCTGGAGGCGACCACCCGCCTGGCCGCCTATTCCGATGGCCTGGCCATCCTGGATGGCAAGATGGATGGCCCCTATGCTGACAGCACGTTGGATGAGCTGATCCAAAGCGTGGGGGAGATGCCCAACAGCGACGATATCAGTTATTTCGAAGTCATTCTTGCGGCAGCATAAAGAGGGAATACGGATGAGCCAGACAATACAAATTACCGTCCAACGGGGAAACGAGCAACACGATATCGACGTTGCGCCCGAAATGACGATAGAGAGTCTGTGTACGGCAGTGGTTCAGGCTTATGGGTGGGACAAGGGGCCCGGTGGGGCGGGCGCCTACCGGTTGCAGCATGTTCTGGAGAACCGCTGGCTGACAGGGACGGAGACGCTGATGCAGGCCCGGGTGTGGACCGGGGCATTGATTACCTTTCATGCCCAACGCGTCCAGCGATCCTCTGCGGCCCTGGCCCCGGCCAGCCCTGTGGAGGAACTTCCGCTGCCGCCGGCGGAGCCTGCGAACGAGGGTCCCCTGGTCGGATGGCGCCAGGTGGATGAGCAGCCTTCTTCCCAGGACGGGGAGCAGGACTCCCATGACAACCGGTCCAACGGCTATGCCTGGAAGCGCCTGGATTGACCCGCTGCGAACTGAGATTGGTTCATAAATTATTCAGGAAAACGGTGTGTTAATTAACATTTCCTGTGGAATTTGGTTTTAGAATCGACTTTTAATGGAAATGTAACGGTAGATATACCTGATTTTAGGGCGATTTTTATATCAATTTTACAGCCCGGTTCATAGAATAACTTTAAGTAATTAATTACTGATTAAGATGTTTTCAGGGGATTCCTCCGCTCCAGCTGGACAACTCGATATCTGCATTGTGTAAACCGGATCGTTGCTGAACAGGCCCGCCTCAGGATGGGGCCGTTTTGCGGTTTGGCGCGTGCCGGTTTGTCGTTCGATTGTACGAAAACCATGGGGAGAAGGACGTTTGTCCAACGTTTCCCTTGAAAAACACCAACACCATCATTGAAGGATCAGGAGGGTTTAATTTATGGCCACATTGCATATGGATGTCGATGCCTGCCGGTCTGTCCGCTCGAGCCTGGATTCGAACAGGCAGCAATTGGTGCAAGAGGTCAATGCGGTCACGTCTCAGGTGCGCAGCATGGTCGGGGCGACGTGGATTGCACCCGGGGCCGACAATTTCCAAAACGAGATCGAAGATTGGTCCAAAGGTATGGAGCAGTACCTGGAGAATCTGGAGAATCTGGCCAAACGCCTGGACAATGAGATCGTAGAGTGGGAAAACGCCGCCCGTAACTAAATACTTCTGCTATTAGATCCCCAGATCACCTGTGAAGCCATTCGCAGATGGTCTGGGGATGTCTATGCCCGGCGACTTCTGGGAGGGTACTGCATGGCAATTCTTCATATGGAGACAGAGACTGCGCACAGCGCGCAGAGCGCAATCGTGGCCGCCCAACAGGATTTTAATTCCCGCTTGCAGACCATGAAAGCCTCGGTGGAAGAGCTGCGCCCCAACTGGTCAGGTAACTCCGCGACCCAGTTCTTTCAGGAATTCGACCAGTGGACCAGTGCAATGAGTTCTTTCCTGGACGAGTTGAACAAGATGGGCGCCAATCTGCAAAGCGAAATCAACGAATGGGAAGAGACAGCCAAGACTGCCTGACGAGGCGCATTTTGTGTCCTGGATGGAATTCATTGTGGAGGGCAAGGCATGACAATTTTACATATGGACACAGAGGCGGTGGATGACCTGGGGAGGATCATGCGCCGGTCGGCAACCGAGGCGCTGGACGCAGTCGATGAAATGCGTTATTCGGCCCGGGCCTTACGGGATGCCTGGACGGGCGACCAATCCGACGCCTTTGCCGGGCAGCTCAACACCTTGATCGGAAAACTGGAAGACCAGGTGTCGCGGTTGGACGGTTTTGCCCGGCGCAGCATCCAGGAAGCAGAACAGTGGCAGGCGACGGACCAGGTCAGCCAGGGCTACACCAGCCTGTTCGGCGACTTTTCGCTTTCCAAGAGCGACGTCAGCGGGTTGGCTGCCGGCGCGTACCTGGCGACACACCTGCGCTGGTCGTCGTTGCGCCCGAACAGCATGGTCTTTACCGGGCCGGATTGGATGCGCAAAGCGGTGGGGATCAAAGAAGCCACGCGGGTGATCAAGCCAACTACCCTGGTCAAACAGATGGCCTGGATTGCTTATGCCGAGAATGTCGGTGAGGCGATCAGTACCGGGCGAGACACGCTGCTTAATTCTGAGTACGCCGGCACCGAGCGAGCCATCCCGGCGGCCGTCGCTGATGGGGTCGTCAAGTTTGGCATTTTGGCCCTGGGCACCACGCTCCTGGTAGGCGCAACGGCCGCCATTACGACCATCAGCGCTCCGGCGGTGGTGATCGGGGGGGCCGTGATTGCGACCTGGGCGGTAGGCGGTTTCCTGATCGACAAGTTGGCTCAAACCCCGGCCTGGGAAGCCTGGAAGAGCTCGGACCAGCGCGACCAGGTGATCGAATGGGGCACGCGCGCCAGTGATAAAGTCCAGAACTTCGTCGAGTACAACGTTAAGTCCGGCGTGGAAAAAGTGAAGGATGCCTTTAGCAATTTTATCGGGGCGCTTTCTCCGGCCCCGTCTCCGGCGTGACCTAATGGATGGAGATGCGTATATGAGCAGTGATTTATTCCAGCAGGTTTCATTATCTGCAGACGAAGTGGCTTTAATTTTTTCATTGATCAACCAACCCGAGCTGGGAAAATCGATCCTGGCTTCTACCTATGGACGCCTCTCGCATACCACCCTGGAAGATAAGTTAACCACGGCCAGCCACTCTCTGCTGGCGCGCCGGTTGGCTGCGATTACCGAGCGGGGCACGGTCAAGCTCGACGAGTCTTTGGAAAAGATGTTTTACCCTATCGTCAAGTTCGACAGCATGATCCAGGTGACGATCAATGACAACCCGGAGGAAGGTCCATCGATTACCAACGTTTATCTGGGCAGGCAGGGAAAGTTTGCTGCGCATCAGATCGAATTGGGCGTGGTCCATCACCTGAGCACGGGCAAGATAAGTGACCTGCCGGTGCTGATTACCGGCTGGCTGGGCCTGCCGGAAAGCGCGGCGCCGGATATCGAGGCCGAGCTGGCGGCAAAGCCTCACACGATCCCGATGCGCGATTTTGCTGAACTGCCCGAGAAGAGTAAGAAGCGGGGCATGGCCGGTCTCGAGTCGCTGGGTTTCAGCCCGCGCCTGGCCGAGCTGATGGTCGACGCCTCGATCCGCCCCGCGCGCAAAGGGACGGTGGTGCGAGTGGAAGCCAGTTCGGAGACGATTGCCAAAACCGACCTGAACGAAGGCGGGGCAGGTCTGTTGTACCTGATCGCAGAGGATTCGAGCTGGATCTTTCAATTCGACCACGCCAACGACGCTGCCGTCGGGAAGATCGTGGCCGGGACCAAGCTTCATTTGAATGCAATCTTAACGCAGCTTATATAACAGCAGTATGGAAAGGCCAGGAACGACGCAACATGCATCCAGGTAATGCTTTACCTGTACAAAAATGGCAATCCCTGGATCCAGCCCTGGATCAGGAAGATAACGAGCCTTTGTCTGCCAGGACGGCCAACCGCCCGCCGCAGTTTGCACCCTCGATGCGTTCGGTCATCGAGTACCCGCGCGAAGAAATCGAGATTGCTCCGCCGCCGCAAAAGCCCAATATCCCTACCTCGTCTTTTGTCATGGTGATCTTGCCGCTGCTAGGGCTGGTTTTGATGGCGGTGATCTCGATCTTCGTGGTGCGCAATGGTAACACTTCTTTCCTGTTCATGTCGGCGCCGTTGATGCTCGCTTCGGCCGGAGGGGGCATTTTCAATTTCTTCAACCAGAAGAAGAAATACAACGACCTGTTGGCCGAGCGGGATAAAGTCTACGCCAATTACCTGGCGGGATGTTCGCGTAGCCTGGAAGCGCTGCGCCAGGAACAGTTGCAGGCCAGCCTGACGCCGAACCCCGATCCGGCCGGCTGCCTGGAACGCGCCCGTCTTGTGGATCCTAACCGGCGGCTGTGGGAGCGTTCACCCCTGGACCAGGATTTCCTGGACGTGCGCGCCGGGCATGGTACCCTCCCGGCTACCTATAGCATCAAATACACCATTTCGGCCAATGACAAGATCGTGCAGGACCCCTTGTCGAAAAAAGGCGAGGAAGTGGTCAAGGAATATGCCAGCGTGGATGGGGCGGCCGTGACGCTGCCACTGGCTTCGTTGGGGGTCGTGGGCTGTACCGGGTCGCGAGCGCAGATCCAACAAACCGGGCGTTCACTCCTGCTCCAGATCGCCGCGCACCACCCGCCCACTGAAGTCAAGCTGGTGTTGATCTTCCCCGAGTATGAACGGAACGAGTGGCAATGGGCGCGTTGGCTGCCGCACATCTGGAATGATGAAGGGAATCGCCGTATGCTGGCTGCTAACCCTGCTGAAGCAGCCGATTTACTGGCTGCCTTGAGCACGGAATTTAGCCGCCGCCAGCTGGAGGTGCAGAAGAGCTCGACTTCCGAACGCATGTCATTCCTGCCGCATTACGTATTCGTCTTCGCCGATCCGGCGGTCATCGACGAGGCCAACGAGTCGCGTTACAGCAAGCTGTTTGCCATGCTGATGGCAGACGGTAACAGCATCGGCGCGGCGACGATTTTGTTCCAGGATTCTCGCCAAAAACTGGACCGGGCCTGCCGGGCGGTGATCGACCTCAAGGGCCACCCTAACGTCTACGTGGCTGAGCCCCGGCCGGAAAAGCGTGTTTTTATCCCAGACGTGACCACGGTGGACACGGCGGACCGCTTCGCTCGCGCCCTGGCCCCGTTGCAGCTAAAAATGCGCTCGCGTGACCAGGAAAGAGGCAGCAACATTCCCAGGCAGGTGAATATGTTCGACCTGTTGGGGATATATCGCCCGGAAGACCTTCCCGTGGCCCGCTTCTGGTCCCGGGGCCGCTCGATCGTGCCTCTGGCAGGCCCTATCGGCGTCCAGGCCGAGGGGCTAACGATCTTCAACCTGCAAGAAGGCGCAGAACATGGCTTCGGGCCCCACGCCGTGGTGGGGGGGATGACCGGTACCGGCAAGACCAAGGGCTTGCTGCATACCCTCATCCTTTCCATGGCCATTCACAACCACCCCCACGATCTCAATTTCTTGTTGATCGATTACAAGGGCGGCGACCTGTACCAGGGGTTGGAAAACCTGCCCCACGTGGCCGGCTACCTGGGTAATCTGGAAGGCGCGCGAAAGCAAGGGGCTTTCGTGCGCCGCCTGTTCATTTGCCTGGAGGCGGAATTGAAGCGCCGCCGTAACCTGCTGGGCAGCGCCTCGATCAACGATTTCCACCGCGAGCAGCGTACCCTGGGACGCAACCCGGACGTGATCCTGCCTCACCTGGTGGTGGTGATCGACGAGTTCGCCGAGCTGATCTCGAAAAACACGCCGGACGTGGTTGATTTCCTCAGGTCTAACCTGGTTTCGATTGCCCGCACCGGGCGCAGCCTGGGCGTCCACCTGCTGCTGGCTACCCAGGATCCCGGCATGGTGGTGCGTGGGGATATTCGCGACGCCATCAACCTGATCATCTGCCTGGGGATGGGCACGCGCGACGCCAGCAATGAACTGCTGGAAACCGAGGATGCCTATATCGAAAACCTGGGCAAACACATGGGGCGGGCCTATTTCAAGGCCAAACGTGAGAACCTGTACGCTCAGTTCCAGGTGGCTTACTGCGGCGAAAAAACGGACTACCAGCCGGCGGAATCGGACCAGCCGGTATTCTCCATTCGCGAGGTAGATCTCAACGGCGCGTCTCATTTGAGCCAGCCACCCAGGAGCAGCGCGGCTGCCGGGCGGGAGACGACACCTGTGTTGAGGACGCAGAAAGAAGCTCTGGCATTCTGGTTGGCTAAATATGCCCACCAGCAGGGTATCACCAGGCTGCCCAATCCGTTTCTACCGTTGCTGCCCGACCACATCGAGCTGCAAGACCTGCGGCCGGCCGGCCAGGGCTGGGATGGGCGGCGCTGGCTGCCTGGCGATCACAACCTGCAACCCCTGGTGGGAATGGCAGATGATCCGACCAACCTGGCCCAGCCGCCGCTGCGCCTGGACCTGGGTCAGGAAGGTCACCTGGCTGTATACGGGGTGAATAACGCCGAGGTGACCGAGTTCTTGAACACCCTGGTCCTCTCGTTAGCCCTGGATCATTCCCCGGAGCGGCTCCACGTCTACATCCTGGATTACGAAGGCCAGCGCCTTAACGTGCTCCGTTCTCTGCCCCACGTTGGAGAGGTGGTCTTTTCAGATGAAAATGAACGCACTATCCGTATGGTGGGCTTTTTACAGCGTGAGCTGAAACAACGCAAAGAACGTGTGGGTCTCTCCGGGGCCGCCTCTTTTGCCGAGTTGCAGGCCGGGTTGGCTGATCCGTTCCCGGAACTGGTGTTGGTTTTGAATAATTATTCCCAGCTGGATGCTTCCTCGGAGGCGGCGGTAGAGCTTCTGGCGCAGCTGCTGGACCAGAGTGCAGCCCAGTACGGCATTCACCTGGTGGTAACGGCCAACCGTTCCAATGCCATCCCCAAACGGATCACCAACCTGATCAAGCTGGCGATAGCTCTGGAGCTCAACCCGAGTGACGACCTCAGCCTGATCATGGGCGGGCGCCTCTCCGGGTTGGCTTCTACATCCGGCGTGAGCGGGCGGGGAGTCGTGCGCGGCAATCCGCCCCTGGAGTTTCAGTCTGCTGCGGTTAACGCCCGAGACCTGGCGGCCGAGATCGGCCAATCCTGGGACGGGGAGAGCGCACCGCCGGTGCCGGTTTTGCGAGACAGCATTGCTTTGAATGAGTTGCTGGCTGAATTCAAGATCCCCACCCGAACGTTGCCGTCCGTCCCACTGGGCGTCAACACCAACACCCTGGATCCCCTGGCCGTGGACTTGAAAAAAGGCCCCTTCCACCTGGTGGTCGGCCAGCCGCAGAGCGGAAAAACGACGTTTATCCAGACCTGGCTGTTGGCCCTGGCTTCCAGTCTTGGCCCGCAGGCAATCCGTTTCTACTTTGCCAACCTGGGCCCGAAAAGCCAGCGTCTGTACATCCTGCGTAACCTGCCTCACACGGCAGCTTTCGCCGATAGCGAGCGGTCGTTGGCTGAAATGATCGCAACGCTGGCAGACGAGGTGGCAGCACGCCGAGAAGCCTTCGAAAACGCCGTCCAGCACGCCACGGATTTGATCGACGAGGACCAGTTCATGGCGCAGTACCCGGCGCTGGTGCTGGTACTGGATGATTATGACCAGACCGTCAAGGCCATTCAAGACCGGGCCCTGGTCCCGTCTCTGGAGAGCCTGCTGCGCCAGGGGAATGGTTATGGATTATATGGCTTATTGAGCGCGCCGTTGAAAGACGTCCAGACCGGTATGTCGGGTGACCTGGTCGTGCGCCGGTTCCGTGAATGCCAGACAGGCGTCTTGTTCGACCACTCTGACCAGAACAACATCTTTTCTTATTCTTCCCCCAGAAATCTGGCGGGGTCTTTACCCCCCGGACGCGGTTTTATCGTCGTCAAAGCCATCTACCAGCCCTTCCACGCCGCCTGGGCCAGCGCGGATGGATCTGCGCTGGGCGAATGGTTCGAAAAGATCAACCAACAATGGGCGGCTTGAAAGCATAGAGAGATAGACACAGCATATGGAATTCCGTCCCGAGGTTAATCAACGCATCCACATCGATCAGGATTTTGTGTTTACCCAGCATCCGGCTGCACCGGGATTGCCCTACGGGCAGAGCGGCCGGCGCGGCACGGTTTACCAGGTCGTCCTGGAGGATGACGGTAGTTTTCACGCCCTTAAAGTCTTCTCAGAATTTTTTCAAGACCCGCGCAACGCCGTCACGGCGCAGCGCCTGTATCATTTTGCCGGTTTACCCGGTTTACAGGTGTGCTACCGTAAGGTGATCACGCCCAGGCTGTACCCCGACCTGGCCAAGAACTATCCGCAACTGGGCTACGCCGTATTGATGCCCTGGGTAGAGGGGGAGACCTGGTACGACCAGATCCTGTCTGCGGAGCCGCTCACAGCTGACCAGAGCTATCTGCTGGCCCGGCAGCTGGCCGGTAACCTGGCCGAAATGGAAAAGAGACACCTGGCGCATTGCGACCTTTCGGGGGCCAACTGCCTGATCCAACTTGACCCGCTACGCGTGGCCCTGGTCGACGTAGAAGAAATGTATGGCCCCGATCTCAAGTCGCCGGATGCGAGAAAACTTCCGGCGGGGACGCCCGGTTACGCTCACCAGACGGCCTATCGCGGGCTGTGGGGAAGCGACGCCGACCGTTTTGCCGGTGCGGTCTTATTGGCGGAAATGTTGGGCTGGTGTAACGACAGGGTGCGCCAGTGCGCCTGTGAAGCCCAGTATTTCGACGAGGATGAGACCCAAACCACCTGTGAGCGTTACCAGGTGCTACGCGAAGCGCTGCGGCGCGAATGGGGCGGGGAGGTCTCGGACACGTTTGCGCGGGCCTGGTTCAGTGAGCGCCTGCCAGACTGCCCTACTTTTGAGCGCTGGTCGACCGTGCTGCAGCG
>JAAZNB010000288.1 GCA_012798515.1 Chloroflexota bacterium | reverse complement strand
GCTTCCTGGCCCCACCGGGAGCCACGCTGTTGCCGTTCGCTTATTCCGAAATCACCCTGGGACAGATCGCCTTCCAGCTGGGAGCACTGCTGCTGGCCGCCCTGGTCGTGATCCGCATCTTTGCCGACAAGTGGCGCAGCCTGAGCGCCGCGGTCGCTCACTAGAGAGGGGGGAGCCATGCAATTCGGACCATTCCTGGTTTTTCAAATCCGGCAGTACCTGCTGCGGCCGCGCTGGCTGCTGGCGTTCCCGGCCATCCTGTTCGTCGCCTACCGCTCGACCAATGCGGTGGTCTACCAGTCCACGACTTATTACAACGCCCCCTCCAACGCCTGGGATGCGGCCTTCCACGCCCTGGGCAGCGCCGACGCGGTCTACCTGCTGTTGAGCGCCCTGTTCCTCTACCTGGTGTGTGACCTGCTGCCTGAGCCGCGGTACGGCCAATGGGCGCTGATGCGCCTGGGCTCCCGGCAGGCCTGGTGGCTGGCCAAGGTGCTGACCGTCTTCCTGGCCGCCTTGCTATACACGGCCCTGACGGCCGTACTGGTGTTGGGCATGGCCAGCCTGCGCCTGCCCCTGGAGAGCACCTGGAGCGTGGCGACCAACGACCAGTTCCACTTCATCGAAATTGGCCTCACCAAGGACGCCTTGAACTCGCCGCCGCTGGTGATCTACTTGCAGATGGTGCTCCTGCTGGGCCTCGGTTGGCTGGCCATGGGCCTGGTGACCCTGGCGGGCACCCTGCTGTCTCACCGCCCGCTGGTGGGCTTTCTGGCCGGGGCGACTCTGCTGCTGGCCGGCTACGTGGGGGCCTGGGCCAGCGGCATGATCCCCACCCAATTCCCCTACATCCTGTTACCCTCATTCCACATGGAATACACCCCCGGGCCAATGCCCATACGCCAGCTGCCCGTGGCGACCTCGGTGCTCTACTGGCTGGTGTGGGCTGCGGTGCTGACCGGCGCCGGCCTGGCCTTCAGCCGGCGGCAGGATTATTTCGCTCACGACCAGACGGCTTGAGTCCCGTCCGGGGCCCGGGCGCCCCCGACAGGCGGCCCAGGGAATACGAAAGGCAGATCCATGCAACCCGATTCGAATTCATTTGCCATCTGTGCACACGACATCACCAAGCGCTTTGGGAGCAAGCGCGTCCTGCAAGGCATCCACCTGGAGGTGCCCCGGGGACAGATCTACGGGCTCAGCGGACCCAACGGGGCCGGCAAAAGCCTCTTCCTGCGTATTCTCTGCGGCCTGGTCCGCCCGGATGGCGGCGAAGTACGCATCCTGGGGAAACGCATCGGGGCCGACAGTGATTTTCCCCCCTCCACCGGGGCGCTGATCGATTCCCCCGGGTTCCTGGCCGGGCGCAGCGGCTACGCTAACCTGGAGCTGCTGGCCGCCATCGGCGGCCGGATCGGGCGGGCAGAGATCGTGGCGGCTTTGCAGCAGGTCGGCCTGGACCCGGAGGACCGCTCGCCGGTGCGCACCTACTCCAACGGCATGCGCCAGCGCCTGGGCATTGCCCAGGCCATCATGGAAAAGCCGGACGTGCTCATCCTGGACGAGCCCACCGACGCCATCGACCAGGGCGGCTGGCGCAACGTCTACGCCCACCTGGTGGAGATGAAAGAAGGCGGGGCGGCCATCCTGCTGGCCAGCAACAACCTGGACGAGATCCGCATCCTGTGCGACCGGGCCTTTGTGATGGAAGGGGGAAAGCTCTTCGAGAGCCAGGCTTAAAAAAACCGGCGCGCCGCCGGGAGCCCGAAAGCATGGGCAGGCTCTCCCGGCGACGCGCCCGGCTGTATTTGAATGCCTCAGTCGGCGTGCGCCGGGGCAATGCCCACCAGCATCACCAGGGGCTGTTCTCCCTGGTTTTCGATGCGGTGCGCCCGGCCGGCCGGCACCCACACCAGCATGCCCCCGCTAACCAGCTGCTCTTCTTCGTCCACCCACACTTTCCCGCTGCCCTCCAATACCAGGTAAAAACGGTTCTGCTCGACGTGAGCGTGCTTTTGCATACACTGCCCGGGGACCAGGCAGTTGAGGCCCACCAGGATGGCATCGTTCTCGAACAGGGTGGCCTTGCCATAGCGATCCGGCAAAAAGTTGGTGTAGGCGCGGTAATCTTTGAAACAGGCTGAGTCGCTCATGGAATGCATTCCTTCTGTAAGGTAACCAGGCGGACACAACCGGCCTGGCGCAGCTGGCGCAGCGAAGCGCCCTGTCCCACGGCCAGCAGGGCCGTCTGCGGATCTTCGACGATGGCGCCCGAGACGACGTGGAGGCCGTATTCGAACAGCAGGGGAGAGAGGGGCGTGCTGGGCCCCAGCATGACCACGGTAGCCCCCGGCCGGCAGAGCGAGATCAGGCCGTCGAAAGTGTGGTTGATCAAGGTGGTGCCCGTTATGGCCACCAGGTCAGCCTGGGGAACCACCTCCGGGGCAGCCTGGGCAGGCAGGTCCCCATCCCGGGGTTTCAGCTCCAGCACCCACAGCTGCCCGGCCACTGCCCGCAGGCGTTCGACCACCGGGAAATGGCCCACCATGGCCACCTTGCGGCCGGCGCCGTGTTCCAGCAGGTAATCCTCCGCATTCAGGTCCAGCCAGGCCTCCGGCCGGCGGGGCAGCAGGGCATTGATGGTGGCCAGCCCGATGGAAACCTCGGTGTAGCTGGGCGACTCGACCATGGCGGCCAGCTGGGTGTACTCCAGGCGGTGCAGATGGCCGGCCTGGATGACAGACGGGCGGCGGTGGTGGGAAAACTCCGGGTTCGACAGGGTGGCCGCCAGACCACAGCGGATCCCTTCCCCGGTGCGGGCCAACACCGCCGTGCGGGACATGCCCACCTGGACGGAGAGGATTTCCCCGGGGATCAGCTCACTTTGTAACCGCCTGGCAATGGTCATAGGCTCCTCGCACCAAGGTCGCTTCACAACCGCCGGGATATCCGCCCGGCCGGCTCTACCCCCATCCCTCATTTTACTTTTAGCGCCAATTTAGGCTATATTATCCATAGTCCGGCCGGCCGCAGCCCCTACCGGCGCGCGCGAGCGGCCTGCTCCCGCCCACCCGGCCGGGATGAGAGCAATCGATCTCTATTTACACAGGAGTCAGTATGAAAATCAGCGCACGGAACATTTTGAAGGGGAAAGTCCAGAAGATCACCACCGGTGCGGTCAATTCCGAGGTATTGATCCTGACCGACCACGGTGAAGAAATCGTCTCCATCATCACCAACCAGTCTGTGGCCCACCTGGGGCTGGAAGAGGGCAAAGCAGTTTACGCAGTGGTCAAGGCTTCCAACGTGATGGTGGCCACCGACTGACGCCCCGCAGGCAGCTCAGCCGGCTTTGCGGGCTTGCAGCTGGCGCTCCAGCTCGGCGCGGATCACCTGGGGATTGCCCTGGCCTTTGGCAGCCCGCATTACCTGGCCAAAGAACCAGTTGGAGAGCGTCTCTTTGCCGGCCAGGTAGCTGGCCAGCTCCTTGGGATTGGCTTCCAGGACGCCGGTTACCAGCGCGCCGATGGCCCCGGCATCGGAGATCTGCCCCAGGCCGCGGGCCTGGATGATCTCAGCCGGGGAGCGGCCGCTCTCCAGCATCTCGGAAAGCACGGTCTTGGCCGTATTCTGGTTGATCTCGCCGCGCTGCGTGCGGTTGACCAGATCGGCCAGGGCCTGCGGACTGACCCGGATGTGGCCGAATTCCTCCCCACACTGGTTGACCCAGGCGAACAACTCGCCCGTCATCCAGTTGGCGATGCTGCGCGCCGGCACGTCCGGCGCGGCCTGTACGGCCTGCTCGAAGTAGTCGGCCACGCAGACCTCTTCCACCAGCAGGCGGGCATCCGCCTCAGGCAACCCGAAATCGGCTTCGAAGCGTTGCATGCGGGCGAAAGGCAGCTCGGGCTGGGCGGCGCGCAGGCGCTCGACCCATTCCTCCTCGACCACCAGGGGGGGCAGGTCGGGCTCGGGGAAATAGCGGTAATCGTGGGCTTCTTCCTTGCTGCGCTGCGAGAAGGTGACCCCCTCGGCCTCGTTCCAGCCCAGGGTCTCCTGGCGCACCTGCCCACCACTCTCCAGCACGCGCTGCTGGCGCTCGACCTCGTAGAGCATCGAACGCTCCAGGGCGCGGAAGCTGTTGAGGTTCTTGATCTCCACGCGGGTGCCCAGTTCCTGGCTGCCCTGCGGGCGGATGGAGACGTTGGCCTCGAAGCGGATGACGCCTTTTTCCATGTCGCCCGAGTTGACCCCCAGGCAGCGCAGGATGGCGCGCAGCCCGGCAGCGTAAGCGCGTACCTCTTCGACGGTGTGCATGTCCGGCTCGGAAACGATCTCCAGCAGGGGCACCCCGGCGCGGTTGAGGTCGACCAGCGAGTAACTGTGGCCGTTGTTCTGCACGTGGGTTAGCTTGCCGGTGTCCTCTTCCAGGTGCACGCGGTGCACGCGGATGGCGCGCTCGCCTGCCGCAGTGCGGATGTACAGCCGGCCGTGTTCGGCCAGCGGGTATTCGTATTGAGAGATCTGGTATCCCTTGGGCAGGTCGGGGTAGAAATAGTTCTTGCGAGCAAACAGGCTGGTGTGCGCCACCTGGCATTCCAGGGCCAGGGCCACGCGGATGCCGTAATCGACGGCTTTCTGGTTGACTACCGGCAGCACCCCCGGCATGCCACAGCACACCGGACAAACCGTAGTGTTGGGCTCCGCCCGGGTGGAATCGACCACCGGGCAGGCGCAAAACATCTTGGAGCTGGTGGCCAGCTCTGCGTGCACTTCCAGACCGACAACTGCTTCGTACTCCATAGGGACCTTTTCACAAATTCAGCGGAAATTTCTACCCATTGTACCATTGCTTGCCAGGGGTGAGAAAAGAGATTGAGGGGGATCTGCCTGTATCCGAATCCACTGCCTCCATCCTGCTGGCCCTGCCGGGCAAATGGCCCGCCCGAAGATCCACGGGCTGGCCATCTTGAGCCAGCTTTCGAGGGATGAGAAGCTTATAAAGAAGAGGCCTGGCTGCGGCGGTTCAAGCAGCTAAAGCAGATATCAAACCCGGCCGGGACGACGATCGTCCCGGCCGGGTTTGAATTCCACCGGCGCCAGGGAGGGTCTCCATCCCCCGGCCACCCGGCTCAGATCCGCTTGACGAACTTTTCGATGCGGTCCAGGGCGTCCTCGATCTTATCGAAGGCCGTGGCGTAGGAACAACGTACGAAGCCTTCCCCGCCGGGGCCAAAAGCCGAGCCCGGCACCACGGCCACGTGCTCGCTCTCCAGCAGGCGCTGGGCGAAGGTCTCGTCGTCCAGCCCGGTCACGCTCACCTTGGGAAAAGCGTAGAAGGCGCCGCGCGGCTCGAAGGTGGGCAGGCCGATCTGGTTCAAGCCGCTGACGATCATTTGCCGGCGGCGGTTGTACTCGTTGACCATCTCATTTACGTAGGTCTCCCCGTTGACCAGCGCCTCGACGGCGGCCGCCTGCGCCGTGGTGGGCGCCGACATGATGGTGTACTGGTGAATGCGCACCAGGCCCTGGATGATCTCGGCCGGGCCGGCAGCGTAACCGATGCGCCAGCCGGTCATGGCGTAGTCTTTGGAGAAGCCACCCAGCAGGAGAGTACGCGGCCGGGCGCCCGGCAGAGTGGGGAAGCACACATGCTCCACGCCATACACCAGGCGGTCGTAGATCTCGTCCGAAAGCACGATCAGGTTGTGCTCTTCGGCCAGGCGCACGATCTCTTGCAGCGTCTGGCGGGAGGCCACCGCCCCGGTGGGATTGCTGGGGAATCCCAGCAGGATGGCCTTGGTGCGCGGCGTGATGGCCGCCTTGACGTCCTGGGGATCCAGGTCGAAGTTGTTTTCCATGCGGGTGGGCACTTCTACCGGCACGCCCCCGGCCAGGATGACCTCGGCCTGGTAGGAAACGAAGCAGGGCGTGGGCACGATCACCTCGTCGCCGGGATCCAGCAGGGCGGTGTTGGCCAGGTAAAGCGCCTCGGAGCCGCCCACGGTGATGATGATCTCGTTGACCGGGTCGTAACGCACGCCGTACAGCTTTTCCAGGTTGGCGGCAATCGCCTGGCGCAGTTCCAGGATACCGGCATTGGAGGTGTAATGAGTCTCCCCGTTGCGCAGCGAGCGCACCCCGGCTTCCAGGATAGGGGCAGGGGTGGTGAAGTCCGGCTCGCCGATGCCGAGCGAGATGACGTCCTTCATCGTAGCCGCGATGTCGAAGAATTTGCGGATGCCGGACGGCTTCAAGCCGGCCACGCGCCGGGAAAGATACGATACGCCCGCAGGCGTCCCCTCATCATGCCGGAGGAAGGTGTCACTCATGTACGGTACACTCCTTGGTAAGAAGATCAGGCGGGTTCGATCCGCCATTCATCGACTGCCTCAAGATAAATCAGATCGAAGGACTGTTCGCCTGCCGTGCGCACACGAAAGGCCGGTCCCTGGGGGTCACGCCACTGCCGTTCGATGGCGATTACCGGGTAACGCTCACCCCCCCAGT
Organism: Chloroflexota bacterium; assembly: GCA_012798515.1. Lineage (GTDB taxonomy): Bacteria > Chloroflexota > Anaerolineae > Anaerolineales > Anaerolineaceae > JAAZNB01. The sequence goes on along the minus strand of JAAZNB010000288.1, from coordinate 15,027 downwards.
ACAGCGCCACCGGGCGCTGGGGGTAAGTGTGCTCCGAACGGCATTCGACCGGCGCGTTCATTCCATTACAGAGTGATCGCCCAGGTTCAAGTGGGCAACCTGCCCGGTGGCCTGGACGGTATCGCCTAACAAAGAGGCTTCCAAAACCATGCGCGTCACCCGGGTGTTGTTCCCCAGGACGCTGTTGCGCACCACGCTGTCTTCGATGTGGCAGCCCGCGCCGATGGAGGCGTGCGGGCCGATGACCGCATTGACGATCTCGGCGCTGGGATGGACAAACACCGGCGGGTTGATCACCACCCCGGGACGTTGGGCGGCCTCGGCGCTGTTGTGCTGGCGATGGTCGAGCAGGTAGCGGTTGGTCTCCAGCACCGTGTCGGGGACGCCGGCGTCCAGCCAGGTCTCGATGATCTCCGGCCGGAAATAGACGCCCTTTTCCAGGAGTACATTGATAGCATCGGCCAGGAAGTATTCGTTCTTGAGCGACATTTTGCGCGCCATTTGCTCTTCGATGGCCTGCATCAGGTCTTCGCCGCGGCGGAAGTAATAGAAACCGGCCAGGGCCAGGTTGTTGTCCATGCTTTGCGGCTTTTCGACGAAGTGAGTGATGCGGCCCTCGGCATTCACCTCGGCCACGCCGAAGCGCCGCGGGTCGGGCACGGGCTTGACCAGGGCCACGCCGTCGGCTTTTTCGTCCTTGAGGAAGGAAAAATCCGCCTCGATGAGCGTGTCCGAGAAGGCCATCAACATGGGCCCGCCGCTCAGGTATTCCCGCGCCAGGTACAGGGCGTCGGACTGGCCGCGCATCACCGTCTGCACCACGAAGTGCACGGTGACGTCGGGATAATTCGCGTGCATGTGTTCCTGAATACGCTGGCTGTTGGGACCAACGATGAAGACGTATTCCACATTCTGGGGGTCGGGAAGACTGGCAAACTGGTCCAGGACATAATCTAATACGGTCTTACCGGCAATGGGCATCATTGGCTTGGGCTTGCTCCAGGTATGGGGACGAAGCCGGGTGCCAAATCCTGCCATCGGTATCGCAATCTTTAAACACTGTGCCATGCGAAGGCCTCCCTGTTCAATGGTGGTGCAATTTCTCCTCCCCGCCCCGGGAGAAGGCCCCCGGGCGCGGATCGAACTTTATTGTATCATCTTCCGTATGTTTGCAATGGCATCGGGGATTGGCCGGGGACATGCAGGCATCTATTTAACAGCAGGCCGGGCTTCCAAAGTGCCCCGCCAGGGGTAAGGTGCCCCGCAGGGGTATGCCCGGCCGTTCACTGTCGATGAGGCCATCCCGGCAGGCCGAAAATCACCACGGTGTTCTCCCCGCCCGGCCTTCATCACGCACGAGGCGGGACCGGCGGGGAGATTGCCGCCCTCGGGTAAAACACCGAGGGCTTCGCTCCCGGGGAAGAACGCCCGGGGGATGCCCTCGACCACGAACGGTCAGGCGCCCTCTGCCAGGGCCTCGAACCCGGCCATTTTTTCTTCCAATAACTGTACGGCGTCCCGCAGCATGGGGGCGTCGAAGGCCAGGCGCGCCCCGGCCGCAGCGTACAGCTGGGGCAGGGTAACCGTGCCGCCCAGGGAAAGCGCCTGGCGGTAGCGGGCCACGGCGCCGGCCTGGTCTTCCAGGGCGTTACGCCACACCTGCACGGCGCCCAGTTGGGCCAGCCCGTACTCGACATAGTAGAAGGGCACTTCGAAGATATGCAGCTTGCGGTGCCAGCCGGTCAGCATGGCATCCTCGAAGCCGCTCCAATCCACACCCGGCATGAAACGCCCCCACAGGTCGCCCCAGGCGGCGTCACAGGCATTGGGCTGCATGGCCTGGGACGGGTTCTCATACACCCAGTGCTGGAAAGCGTCCACCACGGCCATGTAAGGCCAGAAGAGCAGGATGCCCTCCAGGTGGCTGGCCCGGGCCCGGGCGGCTTCCTGAGGCGTGTAAAAGCCGCCGTAATCGTGGGCCAGGTAAGGCCCGGCCAGCAGCTCCATCCCCATAGACGCCACCTCGGCGAACTCCATGGGCACCGACAGCTGGGCGTGATAGGGCAGGTGGGCGCTCTCGAAGACGTGGAAAGCGTGCCCGCCCTCGTGCAGCAGGGTCTGCACGTCGTCGTGGGTACCCACCGCATTCATAAAAATGAACGGCTTGCGCACCGCGTCGAACCCGTTGCAGTAGCCGCCCGGCCCCTTGTTCTTGCGGTTGTCCAGGTCGAGCAGCTCCTCGGAGACCATGCTATCGAAGTAACCGCCCAGCACGGGATCCACGTGGTGGAAGATAGCGGACACGCCGCGCTTGAGCCCGGCCACGTCCTGGAAGGGGTGCAGCGCCGGGCGGCCGTAGGGGTCCACCGAGACATCCCAGGGCCGCAGCCGGTCCACGCCCAGCAGCCGGCGGCGGCGTTCGTAGATGCGCTGCGCGGCCGGCACCACCGTCTCTTCGATGGCCTGGTGGAACTTATGGCAGTCCGCGGGGGTGTAGTCGAAGCGCAGCAACTGCTGCGTGCGGAAGGCGCGGTAATCCCGGCCGGTGTTGGCCGCCATGCGCAGGCGCAGGTCGAGCAGCTTTTGCCACAGGGCGTTGAGGGCCTCGCGGTCCGCCAGCTGGCGCTCGATGCTCAGGCGCCAGGCGGCTTCGCGGCGCTGGCGGTCAGGATCCTCGGCCACCGGGTTCAACTGCTGCAGGGTGGTCTCTTTGCCCTCCCACGTCACCGTCTGGGCGCCGGTGATCTTGAAATACTCGTTGCTGAGCTGGAACTCCTCCGAGATGAGCGGCAGGTTTTCGGCGCGGTACAGATCGGCCTCGGCGCGATAATTGCGCAGCGGGATCTCGAAACCCGGCGGGCACAGGCCGCTGGCGATCAGCTTCTCCTTCAGGCCCTGGTCGGCCTCGCTGGCCTGGGGATAAATCTGCTCGGTAAAGTGCTGGTAACGCTTTTCGGCCTCCGCATCGGCAGTATTGACCGTGGTAGCCACGTACAGGCGGTTGTAGAGCTCGGCGACCAGCTCGCTGGCGCGCGACCACCGGCTCAACCAGCCGGCGACGTTCTCGGCCGCCAGCGTCTGGGCGGCCAGGTCACGGTACTCCGGCTCGAAGGTACTCCAATCGGCCTGTAACAGTTCAGCAGTCGTCCCGGGTAATTCGTTGCGCATAGTTATACTCCCCTATCGTCCCTCGTTTTCAAGCACCCCGGCAGCCGCCCACCGGGGCATTCCAATGAAGGTCCGCCGTAAAAACACCGGGCGGGGACACAACAGGCCGGGATCATACGTCCACCGGCCTGTGTCAAATCTCTCTAAAGCAGGGCTGCGTCTACGCCAGCTCCGGCCGGCGCAGGTGCCAGTCGGTCACCTGCTGGTAAGCGTGGGCCACCCGGAAGAGGAGCTCCTCGCGGAAGTGGGGTCCCATGAGCTGGATGCCCACCGGCAGCCCGCGCTGGTCAAACCCGACGGGGAAGGCCAGGCCGGGCACCCCGGCCAGGTTGGCCGGCAGGGTGAACACGTCTTCCAGGTACATAGCCAGGGGATCATCGGTGTGCTCGCCAAAGCGGAAGGCCGTGCTGGGGGCCACCGGGGCGGCCACCACGTCCACGCCCTGGAAGGCCTCTTCGAAGTCGCGTTTGATCAGGGTGCGCACTTTCTGCGCCTGGCCGTAATAGGCGTCGTAGTAACCGGCGGAGAGGGCGTAGGTGCCCAACATGATGCGCCGTTTGACCTCGGGGCCAAAGCCGGCGCCGCGTGAGCGGTTGAAGATCTCCAGCAGGTTGTCGGCTTCCTTGCGCAGCCCGAAGCGAATGCCGTCGTAGCGCGCCAGGTTGGCCGAAGCCTCGGCCGGGGCAATCAGGTAATAGACCGGCAGGGCATACTCGGTGTGCGGCAGGCTGACCGGCAGCACCTCGGCGCCCATGGATTGCATGGTCTGGATAGCCTGGCGCACCATCTGCTCGACCTCGGGCTGGATGCCCTGGATGAAATATTCCTGGGGCACGCCGATGCGCAGCCCCTTGAGGCTGGACGCTCCGTCCAGGGAAATGGCCGGTACGGGCAGGTCCATCGAGGTGGCGTCCAGGGGATCACAGCCGGCCATTTGCTGGAAGAGCAGGGCCACGTCTTCGGCCGTACGGGCCAGGACGCCGACCGTATCCAGCGAAGAACCGTAGGCCACCAGGCCGTAGCGCGACACCCGCCCGTAAGTGGGCTTGATGCCGGTCACGCCGCAGAACGAAGCCGGCTGGCGCACACTGCCGCCGGTATCGGTGCCCAGGGCCACCGGCGCCATGCGGCTGGCCACCGCCACGGCGCTGCCGCCGCTAGAGCCGCCGGGCACACACCCCGGGTCCCAGGGGTTACGGCTGGGGCCGTAGGCCGAGTTCTCGGTGGAAGAGCCCATGGCGAATTCATCGGTATTGGTCTTGCCGACCACCACCATACCGGCATCCAGCAGGTGAGTCACGCTGGTGGCCGTGTAGGGCGGGACGAAATTCTCCAGAATGCGGGAACCACAGGTGCAGCGCACGTCGGCTACCGCCAGCACGTCCTTGACCGCCAGGGGCACGCCCAGCAGGGGCGGCAGGTCTGTCTCACCGCGCCGCGCCGCGGCCAGCTGCTGGTCGGCGGCGCCGGCCTGCTGCAAAGCCAGGTCGGGCGTGAGGGTCAGGAAAGGGTGCAGTTGGGGCTGGAGACGGTCGATGCGCTCCAGGAAGGCTGTGGTCAGTTCACGACTGGAAATCTCGCCGCGACGCAGGGCATCCCGCGCCTGGCGCACGGTCAGGTCGGTAAGATCATTCATGGCAGACTACTCCAATACAGGCGGGACGCGGAACTGGTTCTCCTCGGCTTGGGGAGCATTACGCAAGATCTTCTCGCGTTCCAGGCTTTGATGGGATTCGTCCGGCCGCAGGACGCTGCGCACGGGCAGCACGCTGGCAGTCGGGGGGATGAGGCTGGTGTCCAGTTCCTGCAGGCGCGCCGCATATTCCAACACGTCGGAGAGCTGCTGGCGATAGCGCTCTTTTTCTTCTTGGGACAGTTCCAGGCGGGCCAACCCGGCAATATGTTCGACTTCGGCGAGGGTGAGTTTCATGGCGTTATTATAACAAAGCGAGAGTAGATGGAAAGACCCATTTAGGGGGTCTCTTTCCAGGTGGACGTATACCAGCGCAGGTATTCCTCGACGTGGCTGCTCCAATATTCTTCATTATGGGTGCCCGGGTTGAGGTGCCATTCGTGCGGGATGTCATAGCCTTCCAGGAGGGCGTTCAGCTGGGTGGCGTCTTCCACGTAGGGGTCCCACTGGCCGATGTCGGCGTAGACGCGCGGCACGGCGTCCTGGGGAATATCTTGCAGCCAGGCGGAGAAATTATAGTAGTTGCCGGGGTAGCTGTGGGCGCCGACGATGCTGAAGACGTCCCAGTGCATGAACCCCAGGCGCACCGCCCAGATGGCGCCGCGGGAGATGCCGCCGATGGCGCGGCACTCGCGTTGGGCGCAGGTGTTGTAGTGGGCGTCGATCCAGGGCACCAGCGACTGCACGATGGCGTCCGGGAAGGTCGACTGGCGCATGTCCATCAGGTAGTATTCCTCGTAGGGCATGGCGATGAGGAAAGGCGCTGCCTGGCCAGCGGTGATCAGCGCGTCGGCGGTCTCGTCAGCGCCCAGGCTGTCCCACAGCTCGTCGCTGGCGCTCTGGCCGTGCAGCAAGATCAGCAGCGGGTAGCCGCCGGAGCGTCCGGCGTCGTAGCAGGGCGGCAGGTACAGGCGGAAGGCCAGGGGCCTGGACAGCTGTTCGGTCTCCAGCTCCAGGCGTTGGACGCTGCCGCGCATTTCCCGGCAGGCTGTCGGGGAAGGCTCGGGGGTCAACGTCGGCGTGGGGACGGGAGTGAAAGTAAGGGTGGGCAAGACGGGCTGTAAGGGGGTGGGCGTGGCGGTGGCGGGCGGGTCGCCCAGGCCGCCGGATAACGCTGAAACGGTCGTGGCGCAGGCTGCCAGGGCCAGCGCAGCCAACAGCATCAGGCCGGGCAGGAGATAAAACCGGATAAAAGAGCGCAGCATGGGTAAGTCTTACTATTCCTGTGTGAATAGGGTAGGTTATCTTGACGGTTCACGGCTAATCGGATTATACTCGGAATAATTGTCGGGGTGTAGCGCAGTTGGTAGCGCACCGTGTTTGGGACGCGGGGGTCGGCGGTTCGAGTCCGCCCACCCCGACTGGAATCGAACCGCCGAGTGTCCCTCGGCGGTTGTGTATACAACCGATGGATCAACAGGCGAGACGATTATGGTAGCAGCAAATTTTGACGGCGTTGTCGAAGCGGTCCGCTACACAGAGGACGGCAAAGTAGACCTGGTGCGCGTATACGAACGAATCGGCCCGGCTTTTACGGATCGCCTGATCCTGAACCGCAGCCAGTTCATCCAGCGGCTCAAGAGCGGGAAACGCTTTGTCACCGGCGAGCGCAAACCTTACCTGGCCGGGTCGTTCGAGGTCGGGCAGGCGGTTAATCTGGTAAAATTCAACGGTAGTGAGCTCCTGGTCGTAAACCAACAGGTTGGTGAAAAAGACAATCTGCAAGGCGTGCCGCAATTCTGAACACCGCTCCAGGATCTCCGTCTCCCTGGTGAAAGAAGATGGAATCATATTGAACCAACCCCTCCTCTCGATCGTCATCCCCGCCCATAACGAAGAACACCGGCTTCCGGGAACGCTGGAAAAGATCTTCGAGTTCCTGACAAGCCAGGAGTACGCAGCCGAAATCGTGGTGGTCGAGAATGGAAGCCACGATCGCACCCTGGAAATCGTCCAGGAATATACCCACTGCATCAACTTTTTACGCGTCTTCCATGAAGAGGCGCGCGGCAAGGGTTTGGCCGTGCGGCGCGGCATGCTGGAAGCCGTGGGGCAGTACCGCTTCATCTGCGACGCGGACCTGTCCATGCCCATCGAAGAAGTCAACCGCTTCCTGCCGCCCCACATCGGAGACCACAAGGTCATCATCGGCTCCCGCGAGGCGCCCGGGGCGGTGCGTTACAACGAGCCCACCTACCGCCACGTCATCGGGCGGGTGTTCAACACCATGGTGCGCGTGATGGCGCTGCCGGGCCTGCAAGACACGCAGTGCGGCTTCAAGTGCTTCGAAGGCCGGCTGGCCGACGAGGTCTTCCGGTTGCAAACCATGGGGGGCATGTCGTTCGACGTGGAAGTGCTGTTCATCGCCCGCCGCCTGGGACACCCCGTCCTGGAGGTGCCCATCGACTGGTACTTCAACTCCGACAGCCGGGTGCGCCTGGTGGAGGATTCCTTCCGCATGGCCCTGGACCTGATCCAGATCCGCCTCAACGGGTTGAACGGCGTGTACAGCGCCAAGAAGCTGCACAAAGAAGCCTGATCTTTTTTTGCGTGTGGGGTGTCAATACCATCCCACAAACCCCATTCCGGCTTACGTTAAATCCAACCCCCCGTCGCCCGGCTCCCGGGCCCGACGGGGGGTATGTTGTTCACGCTGGCTTCCGGCGCCGGCAGGTTCAGGCGGTGGAGACGTGGGTCTGGCGCACCTTCATGAAGTGGTAGCCGTAGATGCTCATGGTGATCGCCAGGGGGAACTTCTCCGGGCAGTGCAGCAGCGACCAGAAGAACAGGCGCCAGTAATAAGCCCGTTCCTGGCCAAGGATGCCCAGCCTCACCACCGAACGCAGCAGCGCCACGACTTCTTCCAGGTGCACCGACACGCTCTCCACCGGCACGCGGTAGCCTTCCAGGAAGGTCCGTACCCGCTGGTAGAACAGCCGGGGGCTGTAGATCTGGTCGAGGATGTTGATGTAGCCCTGCTTGAGCACCTGGGCGTCCATCTTGGGGATGATGTTGGTGGAACCGTCCACGTTATCCCCGGTCATCTCGTCCAGCAGGCGGCCTTCCTGCTCCATACGCTGGTAGAGCTGCGTGCCGTAGGGCGCTTGCAGCAGGCCCACCATGGCGGTGACGATGCCCGACTTCTGGATGAAATCGACCTGGCGCTGGAAGATAGAAGGGGTATCGCTGTCGAACCCGACGATAAACCCACCCATCACCTGCAGGCCGTGGCTGTGCATGGCGTGCACACTGTCCAGCAGGTCGCGGTTCTTGTTCTGCGTCTTGCGGCACTCGGTCAGGCTGTCTTCGTCCGGCGTCTCGATGCCCACGAAGACGCTCTTGAAGCCGGCGGCGCTCATCAGCTCCATCAGTTCCTCGTCGTCCGACAGGTTGACGGACGCCTCGGTAATAAACATACAGCCCTGCTTACCCTTACGCCACTCGATCAGGGCCGGCAGGATCTCCTGCTTGAGCACCTTTTTGTTCCCGATGAAATTGTCGTCCACGAAGAAGATGCTGCGCCGCCAGCCCAGGGCGTACAGGCGGTCGAGCTCGTCGATCACCTGGCGGGTGGATTTGAGGCGCGGCTTGTGGCCCAGCAGGGCGGTCACGTTGCAAAAATCGCAGTTGAACGGGCAGCCGCGGGAGAACTGGATGCACATGCAGTCGTACTTCTTCAGGTCGAGCAGCTCCCACATGGGAGCGGGCGTCTGAGACAGGTCGGCGTACTCCGGGGTGGCGTATACGTGCTGTGGACGGCCGTTCTCGAAGTCCTGCAAGAATAGCGGCAGGGTGATCTCGCCCTCGTTGAGCACGAAATAGTCGACGCCGGGGAAGCGCTGGTACTCGCCGGTAAACAAGGGGCCGCCGGCCACGGTCTTGACCCCCACCGCCTGGCAGCGGGCGATCACGTCTTCCACCGAAGTGCGCTGCACCACCATGGCGCTGATCATCACCAGGTCGGCCCACTGCAGGTCGGCCTGGCGCAGGGGGGTGACGTTCATGTCGATCAAACGCTTGTTCCAACCCTCCGGCAGCATGGCAGCGATGGTCGCCAACCCCAGGGGCGGGTTAGAAGCCTTCTTCATCACAAATTGAAGGGCGTGTTTAAAGCTCCAAAAAGTATCAGGAAATTCAGGATACACCAGCAAGACGTTCATTTTGATCCGATCCAGGAAGAATGGAATACCCGGCCTAGACCAGGTGAGGCTGAAATAGGCCCAAAATCAGTGTAGCCAGCCCCCTCCCAGAAGAAATGTGAACAAAGTCACACCCTGTTTCCTATTCCCTGCTGTTACCGCACAGTGCAGCATGTGACTTGCAGATGCTATAATTTGCTTGATGGATGCAAGCAAACGCCCTTCTGTGATCAAAACCGGGGCCGGCGCCGACCTGGCCTTTGCCGTCATGCTGATGGCATCTTACTTTGCCATCTTCAGCGCCTTGCCCCAGGCGTCTACCTTCGAGATCATCGGCCTGATCTTCGCCGGCATCACCTACGTCTCGATCGGCATCTACGGCTACGCCTACTGCGCCCACGCCAGCCTGACCTGGCTCAACGGGCTGTACTTCCTGGTCCAGATGCCCCTGGGCGGCTGGATCGTTTATATGTCCAAGGGCACCGGGCTGAACGCCTTGATCCTGCTGCCCCTGGCCGGGCAGGCCGTCATGCTGCTGTCTTCGCGCGGCATGCTGCTGGCCAATGTGAGCCTGATGGTCACCTACGTATACGCCCTCTCGGCTTATACCAACGACTGGGATTTTGTGGTGAGCGCCCTGCCCACTTTCCTGGCGGCCCAGGTCTTCGTCACCCTCTTTACCCAGATGGCCCTGAACGAAGAACGCGCCCGGCGCGAGGTGGAACGGCTGGCGCAAGAGCTGGCCGCCGCCAACCAGCAGCTACGCGAATACGCCGTGCAGGCCGAAGAGCTGGCCACCACGCGCGAGCGCAACCGCCTGGCGCGCGAGATCCACGATGGCCTGGGGCACTACCTGACCACCGTGCACATGCAGATCCAGGCCGCCCGGGCCGTGCTGCCCAAAGACCTGAAGCGCGGCATGGACGCCCTGGAGAAGGCCCAGAACCTGACCCAGGACGCTTTGGTGGACGTGCGCGCCTCGGTGGCCGCCCTGCGCACGGCCCCGGAAGACAGCCTGCCGCTGCCGGAACGCGTGTCCGGGGTGGTGGAATCGGTGCGCCAGAACGGGCTGCAAAGCAACCTGACCATCAGTGGCGAGCCGCGCCTGCTGTCGCCCCAGGCCGATCTGACCCTGTACCGCGCCGCCCAGGAGGGCCTCAACAACGTCTGCAAACACGCCCACGCCTCGAGCGTCGAGGTGACCCTGGACTACCAGCAGGCCGGCTGGGTGACCCTGACCGTACAGGACAACGGCCTGGGCAGCAGCCAGCCGGGAGACGGCTTTGGCCTGGTGGGACTGAGGGAACGCGTGCACCTGCTCAACGGCAGTTTCCAGGTGGACACTGCCCAGGGAGAGGGATTTACCATGCTGGTAGGAGTACCGGGATGAACCTGCCCATCCGTGTCATGATCGTCGACGACCAGGCCTTGTTTCGCGAGGGGCTGCATACGCTGCTCTCCGTGCAGGCAGACATCGACGTGGTTGCCGAAGCCGGCAACGGCGAAGAAGCCCTGCGCCTGGCCGTGCGCCACCAACCCCACGTGGTGCTGATGGACCTGCGCATGCCGGTGCTGGACGGCGTCCAGGCCACCCGGCGCCTGCACGCCAGCCTGCCGGATTGCAAAGTCATCGTGTTAACCACCTTCGACGACGACGAGTCGGTCTTCGACGGCCTGCGAGCGGGGGCCATCGGCTACTTGCTGAAGGACGTCTCCTCGGAGAAACTGATCGAGGCCATCCGCTCGGCGGCCCGCGGCGAGTATTTCTTACAGCCCTCCATCACGGCCAAACTGATGGAAGAATTTTCGCGCCTGTCACGCCTGCACAACAACGCCCACGAGACCCTGGCCGAGCCACTCTCCTCGCGTGAGGTCGAGATCCTCAAGCTGGTCGCTACAGGCGCCTCCAACAAAGAGATCGCCGAAATCCTGGTGATCGCCGAAGGGACGGTCAAGAACCACCTGACCAATATTCTCAGCAAGCTGGGTGTAAAAGATCGCACCTCCGCCGTACTCAAGGCCCAACAGCTGGGAATTACCGGATAGTGAAGGAATAGAAACGCATGGGCCCGATCGACCAACAAGCTCAAAAACAAACCACCCCCCGGTCGCGTACCTCCAACGCCCAGAAAGCGGGTGTGGTGCTGATCCTCAGCGGGTTTATCTTGCTGGGAGACCTGTATTTCAAGACCAGCTGGCTGTCCCTGGCCGTCCTGCCGGCGCTGGGCCTGTTCCTCCTGGCCGAGAGCCTGGCGCTGCAGGTCTCGACCTGGGTCGTGCCAGGTGCGCTCACCTTTGGGGCCGGCATTGGCTCGTTCCTGGCTTTTTCGACCCAGCTCAACCTCAACCTGTGGCAGCGCAGCGGCAGTTTCCTGCTGGCCTTTGGGCTGTCCTGGTTCGTGATCACCCTGCTTTCCCTGCGCCTGTTCGAGACGCCCGCCTGGTGGGCCATGATCCCGGGCAGCCTGCTCAGCACCACCGGTTTTACCCTGATGCAGGAGCCCATCCACCCGCTGGCCTTCGTGCTCTACGTGGGCGGCGGCCTGGGCCTGGCCCTGCTGGCCTGGGGACTGGCCAGCAAGCTCTTCGGGCTAATCATCCCCGGCTGCCTGCTCATCGGTATTGGCCCCGGCATTTACGGCGCCTGGGCGGCGCCCAGTGAACCCAACGGCCTGGTGCAGACCGGCGTGATGCTGGTCAGTTTTGCCCTGGGCTGGGGGCTGATCACCCTGTTCTCCCGCCGTGTGACCCACAACTTCGTGTGGTGGCCACTGATTCCCGGGGGAATCCTCTCCATGGTCGGCTGGGGCCTGTACATCGGGGGCAACCCGGGCAATGCAGTGTACTTTATCGGCAACACCGGTTCTGTGGGGCTGATCCTGTTCGGCATCTACCTGCTGCTGCTGCGCAAAGGCATTCACCACTAGGCGGCCATGGCGCTCCAACCCGACCTGAGCTTCGAACAAGATTTATGGTACAGCGGCCAACCTTACCTGGCCGGCCTGGACGAGGCCGGGCGGGGGGCGTGGGCCGGGCCGGTCGCCGCCGGGGCAGTGATGCTGCCGGCCGACGCGAGCATCCTGGAGCGGCTGTATGGCGTGCGAGACTCCAAGTTGATGACCCCGCGCCAGCGCCAGTATTGGGCTGTGCAGGTCAAAGAGCTGTGCGTATGCTGGGGTGTGGGCTTTGCCACCCACGCAGAGATCGATCGCTGGGGCATCGTGCCGGCCACGCGCCTGGCCATGCAGCGCGCCCTGGAACAGCTGGAGCCGGCCGGCCAGCATCTGCTGATCGACGCCGTGCGCCTGCCCCAGGTGGACCTGCCCCAGACGGTGCTGATTAAGGGCGACGTGCGCTGCCTGAGCATTGCCGCTGCTTCCGTCCTGGCCAAGACCACCCGGGACGCCTGGATGCAGACCGCCGGGCAGGAGTACCAGGGCTACGGCTTCGAGCGCCACAAAGGCTACGGCACCCTCATGCACCAGCAGGCCCTGGCCCGGCTGGGCCCTTGCCCCATCCACCGCCTGTCTTTCGCCCCCTTGCACGGTTTCGAAATCCACTGAGAAAAGCTACATCGGGATCATGTTTTTGCGGGTTGTTCCAATAACCCGCAAAGATCTCTTGGTTAACCTATGGGGGGCGTTTGGGGCGGTCAAGTCGCCCCAAACGCCCCCAGGTTTTTCTCCGGCGGCCGGGCCGCCGCGCTCACGAATTGGCCGACAACCGGGCGGATTCGGGCGTGATCACCGTCCCGGGGGCGATCACGGCGTTCTTGGGCACCACCACGATGCCATCGCGCACCACCCAGTTGGCCCCGTCCAGGTCCACGTCCCGGGGGAAGGGGCGGATGATGACGTCGTGGCCCACGTGGGCGTTCTTGTCGATGATGGCCCCTTCGATATAACTGTTCCCGCCAATGCCCAGGGGGATGTCGTCGTCGCAGTCCTGGCACATGGGGCGCTCGTAATAGTCAGAGCCCATCATGATGGTGTCGCGCATCTTGACCCCCTTACGGATCTGGCTGCGCAGGCCCACGATGGAATGGTGGATCTCGGCGTCCTGGATGAAGCAGCCTTCGGCCAGGAGCACGTTTTCGAGTGTGCAGCCTTCCACGATCGAGCCGGGCAGGAAACGCGAGTGGGTGTAGATGGGCCGCTCGGGATCGTAGAAGTTGAAGGGCGAATCCGGCATCGACAGCGCCAGGTTGGTGTCGTAGAAGGAACGGATGGTTCCGATGTCTTCCCAGTAGCCTTCGAAATCATAGCCATACACGGCGTTGTTGTGGATGGCGTGGGGGATGACCTGGCCGCCGAAGTCTTCGAAGGCGTAGTTGCGCAGCAGATCGAACAGCACCTGGGTCTTGAACAGGTAAATGCCCATCGAGGCCAGGTAGGGCTTGGCCGGGTCGTCCCGGCTGACCATATCCGCCAGCGTCTCGGCGTCTTTGGGTTTCTCGGCGAAACTGGTGATGCGCCCGCCGGCCTCGCGCTTGAGGATGCCAAAGCGCCCGGCGTCCTCACGCAGGGCCGGCTGCACCGCCACGGTGATATCGGCGTCGTGCTCCCAGTGGAAGTGGGCCATGGCGGCGTAATCCATGCGGTAGAGATGGTCGCCGGCCAGCACCAGCACGTGGCTGGCGCGGGTGGAATGGATCTCGAAGAGCTGTTTGCGCACCGCGTCGGCCGTACCCTGGTACCAGTCGGTGTTCTCGACCGTCTGTTCGGCGGCCCAGATCTGCACCCAACCGGTGTGGAACGTGTCGAAGACGTAGGTGTCGGCAATGTGGCGGTGCAGCGAGACCGAATTGAACTGGGTCAAGACGGCGATGCGGTAGATCCCCGAATTGATACAGTTGCTGATCGGGATATCAATCAAACGGTACTTCCCGGCAATGGGAACGGCCGGTTTCGAGCGCTGCTGCGTGAGCGGATATAACCGGCTGCCGCGTCCACCGCCCAGAATAACGGCCAATACATCGTTCAGAGCAGGCATACAATTCTCCTTTATCTCTGTCAGCTACCTTCTAAAAGTGGCAGCCCGTGGATTCCAGGACCGGCCAACCTTGCCAAGTATCCGGCGGCCCACAGGAAAAGCAGGACGGGCAGCGCCTTATTTCTTTAAGAATATACATCCAGGTGGGCAGCGTCAATGTGATTTCTATCTTAACGTGAATTCGGGATAAGCTGGAGACAGGCGCTTTTGGCGTTATTGGGGGCGGTGAGACCGCCCCAAGTAACACCAAAGAGCCATTCTCCCGAATGGACGTTCTCCTACCTCCAGGTTCGCATCGTCCTTCCAGGGTCACGCCGGCCCCACAGGTAAGAAAGGCAAACCAGTCCGGTCCGTTTTGAGGGCCCCTCAAAACAGGATTGCCTTCCCCGTATGCTGCTATTAATCATTATAGTGATTCTGGGCCGGCACGCCACCCGCCCGGGCTAAAAAAACCGGGCGCCAGGGTAAAGAGCACATCCTGGCGCCCGGCGCATACCGGGAGGCGTCTTACCCGGCCTATTTACTGTGCTGTAAAATCCAGCGAATCCCACGCATCCCGCCGATCAGTTCCATTTCGGTATACAGGGCGCGGGCGTTGTCATCGGCGTTGCCCGGGTTGGTCTGGGCGTCTGCCAGAAGCTGGTCGATCCACTCCCGGATCTCATCCTTGGTGCGAGGGTGACCCTCGGGCAGTGAGTGTGAAGTGACGTAGTCTTTGGCCACCGGCGCCAGCTGAACAAACGGCACTGCCCGCCATTCTTTCACCAGGGTGGCGCTCATTTCCTCCAGGGATTGGGTGATGCCGGGTTGTAGCAGGTTATCCGCCATTTGCAAGATAAACTCGAAGCCGACCGATTTATCCTCCGCCGGTGTGGCGCCGCGGAAGGTAAACAGCTTGGCGTGCAGCAAGACCGGGTAGCCCACCACGGCGCCCACAAAGCCCATCACGGTCAGCTGGATCTGATTACTGGAGTAGGCAATGTAGATTACGACAAAAGCCACTACCGCGTTGGCCAGCCACAACAACAGCCATTC
>JAAZNB010000287.1 GCA_012798515.1 Chloroflexota bacterium | reverse complement strand
GCATCCCTGGCCGGCCGTGTTCGGTCGGGCGTACCCTTCGGGCATAATAATGGAAGCCCGACCTGCTAAACGAAGTGGGTGATTTCTTTCCCTCCCCCATTTTAATTTTGTATAGACCGGCCCTCCCGCACCTGCGCGAAAACAGGGTGGGGTCAGGCAAACCCACCCGATAGACTCAGACGATGAAAAACCGGGGCTAGAACAGGCTCAACTGGGTGGGGGCGTCGTCGCCGGGAGCATCTTCCTCGGGGGCCGACTCCGGGAAGACGGAGGGCGACCCGGGCGCCGCGCCGGCATTGGCGCGCAGCTTGCGCGCCTGCTCGATGGTAGCGGGCAGGCGGGCGAAATCCTCCTCCACGCTGCTCTTCCACTTGGGCTGGTGCAGGGCAGCCGCCGGGTGGAACATGGGCACCACCAGCCGGCCGTTGACCCAGCGCGCCTGGCCGTGGATGGCGCTGATCCTGGCATCCGGCAGGTACAGGCCCATCGAAAAGCGCCCCAGGGTCACGATCACCAGCGGTTGAATGGCCTCCAGCTGGCGCTGCAGGTAGGTGCGCGTGCATACCTCCAACTCGCCCGGCTCGGGATCGCGGTTGCCGGGCGGGCGGCATTTGACCACGTTGGTGATGAACACAGCCTGGCGGTCCAGGCCGGCGCGCTCGAGCAGCTCGTCCAGGAATTTCCCGGCCGCGCCCACGAAGGGTCGCCCCTGCTCGTTTTCGTAAAAACCGGGGCCTTCGCCGATGAAGACGATCTCGGCATTGGCCGGGCCTTCGCCCGGCACGGCATTCTTGCGCGCCAGGTGCAGGTCACACAAGGTACACACGGCCGCCTGTTGGGCGACATCTTGCAATACTTGGGCAGGTTCCATGGGTCACCTCCACCCCGGGCATTCCCCGGGGGACATGCGCGCGGCGCACTGCCACAGGCTCGTCAGCCGGCATCCATCCGCAGGCGCTCCAGTGGGAATTCTTTCAAGGTCATCAAGAGGGCGTCTTCACCGTTATCCCGATAATAGCGCGGCCGCACGGCCTCGACCACGAACCCCACCCGGGTGTACAAGGCCTGGGCAGCCAGGTTGCTGCGCCGCACTTCCAAAAAGGCCTGCCGGGCGCCGGCCTGCCAGGCATCCAGCAGGGCGCACGCCAGCAGCCGCTTGCCGATCCCGGCCTGGCGGTATTCGGGGTGCACGGCGATCGTCCCGATGTGGGCCTCGTCCACGATGACCCAGGTAACGATCACGCCCACCACGCGGCGCGGCGTGTCCTGGCGCAGCGCGGCCACCCACAGGTGGCTGGCCGGGTTCTGGGTCAGCTCGAAGCGAAACGAGCGCTGCGGCCAGGGCATGCTGAACGACAGCCGGTCGATCTGGCCGACCTGCTCCAGGTCTTCCATCTGCATGGGGCGGATGTCAACGTCCACGCTGGTGTCCTGGGTCAAGGTTCGGGGATGGGGTCGGCTACGTGCAGGTAGATGGGCGCCAGCGAGACCACCTCGTCCACCTTGCCGGCCTGCCAGCGTTCCCAGGCCAGTTCGGCCAGGAAAGAGGGCCGGCGCAGCGACTGGGCCGGCGAGGCCAGCACCACGTTCTTGCGCTTGCGCCCCAATACCTGGCGTTCCAGTTCGCCCAATTCCCCGGCCACCAGGGTGGGAGAGTGGATGCTGCTGCTCAGCTCGTCCAGGGTGGTCACCTTAGCCTCGCCCTGGGGCTTCCAGTGCCCGCCTTCCACGTCGTACCAGCCCACGGCCAGGCGTTTGCGCCCGGCCTGTAGCACGGCCGCCAGGGGCATCTTGACCACCGGCTGGGCCGCGGCCAGGGCGTCCAGGCTGGGGATGCCTACCACCGGCAGGCGCATGGCCAGGGACAGGCCCTTGACCACCGCCAGCCCGATGCGCAGGCTGGTAAACGAACCCGGCCCCAGGGCGACGCCCAGGGCGCTCAAGTCGCGGGTCTGGATGCCGGCGCGCTGCAACAATCCTTCGACAGCCGGGGCCAGTTCCACGGTGTGGTGGCTCTGCGTCTGCCAGACCAGTTCACTGATGACCTGCACGCCGTCGTACAGCGCCAGGCCGATCCATTGGGTCGATGTATCCACGGCCAGCAGCAAAATTATCCTCCAAAACTACGCCGGCGGAACTCGCCGGTCAGCTGTTCGTAGCGAGCCCCTAGCGGGCGGAAAAACATACCTCGCTGTTCTTCAGCGAGATAGCTCAAATCGATCCACAGGCGCTCCGCCGGCAGGGCCAGTTCGATACGCTCGGGCCATTCCACCAGCAGGGCGCCGCGCTCCAGCATGCGGTCCAGGTCGAGGTCTTCGGCCTCCAGCCAGTTTTGCATGCGATACGAGTCCAGGTGGAACAAGCGCTCCTCGGCGGGTTTGCGATATTCGTTGACCAGCACAAAAGTCGGGCTGGAGACGGAATCCAGCGAGCCCCAACCGCGGGCCACGCCCTGCACGAAGGTGGTCTTCCCCGCCCCCAGGTCCCCGGAGAGGCACACCAGGTCACCTTTTTGCAGCAAAGCGCCCAGGCGCATGCCCAGGCGGCGGGTTTGTTCGGGGCTGCGGCTGACGAATTCCAGGGTGTGGGGATCGAGAATTGGCATGTAGAAATTATAAGACGGAGCGCCGCGCCGGACAAGCCCGCCGGCGGAGCAATCCAGGGCCTTCTCCAAAACGGCTTCTCCACCCACCCGATCCTCGCCCCGGCGGCCGG
>JAAZNB010000286.1 GCA_012798515.1 Chloroflexota bacterium | reverse complement strand
GGTGAGGGTCATCAACAACCACGCCCCGTACATTGTGTTTCGCGCCGGGGAGCGAGAGTTCGCTGCGGATTACGACGTGGCAGAGGGGATCCTGGTACAGGTCAGCCGGTAAGGGGGGAAGGTTTATCGTCTCGGGTTTTGTGGATCACACCTGGATCCTATAGAATAGGATCAAGGGGAAGGGAACCAGGACGTTGTGGAGAGCGTCCTGAGTGTAAACGATCTTGAGGGGGGAGAATGATCCCAGAGGTGTGAGTGTCATGAAATTCTTTCGAAGTATCTATCCTATCGTGACGGGCGGGTTGGCGGTGGTGCTGGCCCTGGCGGCATGCACGCCGGCGGGGAGCGCAGCGCCATCCGCCACGGCCGGTTCGATCCCCACAGCGGCGGTGACACCGCCGGAAACGACGCCCGCCGTCCAGGCGGACCTGGCTAATACCAGCTGGATATTGGAATCTATGGGTGCGCCAGGGACGGAGACGGCGGCCGCCGGGGGTGTTGCAGTCACCCTGGTCTTTCAGGATGGCGGCCAGGCCGGGGGCTACGGCGGTTGTAACTCGTTCAACTCCGCCTACCAGATCCGTGGCGATGAAATCAGCTTTAGCCAGGTGATCAGCACCATGCGCGCCTGCGTCGATCAGACTTTGATGCAGCAAGAAGTGGAACTCTTCCAGGCGCTCAACGCGACCGGCCAGTACACGTTGGAAGGCGACCACCTGACGATCAGTTACAACCAGGGAGCAGGGACGCTCAATTTTATGCGTAGCAGCGCCGCGCCGCAAAATACGCCGACCAGTGTCGTGATCCCCGGAAATTCCACGCCTGAAAGCCTGCTGCCGCCTACCGGTGGTGAGGTGGGCGGGGAAGACTACCTGGATGACCGCAGCGCCCCCGAGCAGTTGGTAGCGTCTTACTTCAACGCCATCAACCGCAGAGAATACCTGCGTGCCTATTCTTATTGGGCCGATCCATCCGGCAGCCTGGGCTCTTTCGAAGAGTTCAGCCAGGGATACGCGGATACAACCTCGGTCGAGGTCAGCCTGGGATCGATTGGCGCCGACGCCGGCATGAGCCAGGTGTATTATTCGGTCCCGGCCCTGCTCACGGCCCACACCGGTGACGGCGCCCCACAGACCTACGCGGCCTGTTACGTGATCCACTTCACCCAGCCGGGCGTCCTGGGGCAACCCCCGTTTTATCCCATGCGCTTCCTGAAAGGGGACGCCCGCCTGCTCGATAGCGGGGAGGACGCCCAACCGGCATTGGCGCAGGCCTGCGCCGACCTGGGCTTCCCGGCGGGCAATCCGCTGCCACTCATCGCGACCACGGCGCCCGACGACATCGGCGTGAATGCCTACATCGACAACCGCAGCGGCCCGGTGGCGGTGCTGCAATCTCTGTTCAATGCCGTCAACCGTCACGAATACGTCCGGGCGTATTCCTACTGGGAAGTCACCGGCCTGTCTTACGAGACCTTCCGGGATGGTTATGCCGAGACGGCTGCGGTACAGCTGCGCACCGGGCAGGTGAGCAGCGGGGTGGGCGCCGGCCAAACCTATTACTCGGTCCCTGTGGTGCTCATCGCACAGACCACCGCGGGGGAGACGCAGACCTTCGCCGGCTGTTACCAGATGCATCTGGCCAGCCCGGCCATTCAGGCCCAGCTGCCCTTCCGGCCGCTGGCCATCCAGTCGGCAGACGTGGACCAGGTAGCCAACGACAGCGACGCCGACGCGCTGTTGAACCGGGATTGTTCTCCCGGCTAGAGGGTGTTATGAACTTGGGGCGTTATTCCAGGGTACGCCCGACCGGCTTTGACCGGGAAAGAGATCGCCAATTTTATTTCGCAGGTCGGGCTTCCATACCATGCCCCGCAGGGGTGCGCCCGACCGAACACGGCTGGCAAAGGGCGCCGCGGCTTACCCGCACCGCCTCGGGCATACCCCGATGATCCGCTCGCGACCATGAAAGTTGGCTTTCGCTACCGGCGCGAACCGGCCGGGGCGCGGGGGTGGCCTGCCACCGCGATGGAAAAGCGCATTTTGCCGGACCGCTCTAGCCAACCTACGCACGGCCGGTTTCCCCCAGGCCGCAGAGCACGGCGCCGGGAAAAAATCGCCCATTTCCATTAGCAGGTCGGGCCCGCACGCCCGACCGGACACGGCTGCCGGGGTGAGGAGAGTTCATAACACCTTCTAGCCGCGCCGCGGCCGGTCAGGCCTGCCGGTCGTTGGGCAGGGTGATCGGCCCGGTATGCGGCTGGCGTTGAGCGTCGAGCCGGCGCCGTAAAGCACTGCACTCGATCTGCGGGAAGCAATATTCCACCAGGTCGAGTGTTTCTATAAGCAGGGGAGTGGTCTCGCTGGCCGCCTGTACGGGCAGCACCTGAAAGGCGCGGCGCATGCGCCGTTCGACCTGCCCGGGTTTGATCGCCAGGCTGCTCAACACCGGGTACATCCACTTGAGGGTGGGATAATAACGCCGGTTGAGGGCCAGCAGGATGAGGAAGATCTTCTCCTGGACGTTGGCCAGGGACTGGTAGAAGCGGGTTGGGTTTTCGCGCAAGGCGTGCAGGTACAGCTGCAAGTCATCGAAAGAATCCAACACCTGGGTAATGAGCTTGACCGCCAGCCCGGGAGGGTAGACCGAGGCGGAGTTCTTCCAGCGCTGGAGGAGGCTCTCGCCGTAGAGCGGGATGCACGCCTGGAGGGTGTCGAGGAAATTGAGGCTGCTCAAATCGGTGTCGAAGCGCTCCACCACGTTCTGGATGATCTTTTCCTCTGCCTTGACCGTGTTGTGCCACAGATCAAGCTGGAAGCGGTCGATCAGTAGATTGTCCTCCCGGGCCTGACGCTGGAAATCGTATAGATAACGAGCACCCAGGCGCCTGGCGATAGACTGGCGCATATCGTCGGCGGGTTGTTCTTCCCAGAAGAACATGATTTCCAGGTCTGAATATGCATCGGCGTAGCCGCGCGCCACCGAGCCCCCAATGGCCATGGCTTGCAGGCCGGGGAGAAGGTTGAGTTGTGCCGCAACCTGACGGGCGAAACGGATGCGCCACAAGGTCTGGGGAGAAATACTGTCGTTAAAATCCATATTGGTGGGAGAAGGCTCCAATCGGGGGATTTAATTTTGTCTTGATCGTGGTGAGCGAATAAAGCCTGGTAATTCCGGTCGACAGGCCGGGCCGGCTCATCTGCGGGGCTGCTGTGGATGGTATCCTTTTAAGTCTACTCGAATCCCTTGCTCCATCCAACGGGTTTCGTGTACCCAATTGGGACAAAGCGGGGCTTTGGGGCCGCCCTCGGTGGCCAGGCCATCTACCTGGCGGGGTTGTCGTCGCGAGCCTGGATGGCGCAGCCGGTCACGGCGCGGAGGCTGGGCAAAGGAGAGTCGCCGGGACGGAGCGCCGGTATGGCCAGCCAGGGGAGGATGCAGGTGAAACTCCGGCCAGGGGCCGGCCGCAAATACCGGGCGGTCTACGATAACAGGTCAGGCTGGAGAGGCTGCGTGATGCACCTGTGAAATTTCCTCTGGGGTGTTGTGGTCCATCCGTTACCGGGCATAGAGGGTGCCTGGCCGGTTTTGAAGCTTCGCACGAACGAGTTAAGTACTGGCGCCGGAGAGCCGTTCCACGATTTGCTACTCCTCGACGCGCACGGCAGCTTTGCGAGATAACCACCCCCGTTTCCCGTTGGCTACGCTGCGCACGGCCTCGATAATCGTGTTGGGGTTCTCGTCTTTGGTCAGGTAGCCGGCCGCGCCTTGTTCGAGCAGCGAGAGGATGTAATACTTATCGTTATAGGAGCTGAGAGCAAGAATTTTCACCGGCGATTGGGATTCGCGCAACCTGCGGGCGGCTTCTACACCGTCCATAATAGGCATTTCCATGTCCAGGACCAATACGTCTGGTTTAAATTTATTGACTAATTCGATTGCTTCCAGTCCATTGCTACCTTCGCCGACGACTTCAATATCAGGAGACCGGCTGAGAAGGTTGCGGATGCCAATTCTCATGACTGCGTGATCATCCGCCAGGACTACACGGATGGTTCTCATTTTAGTTAACATACCTCCTCGAAAAAGGTGTATCCCGGAACATAACAAATATCCATGCTAATCCCCCGGTGAAACCCGGTATGATGTGCTCCCCTTAGGGTATTGAAGTATTTGTGCTGAAGAACCTGTTCTTCAGTTCTTGGTCAATAGCCCGTTTCACCGCTTCGGGTAGGATTCGGAAAGGTGAAGAGGGAAACCAATTGTACGATACTATTTTAAACAAAATTTAAGCATATGTCTATAGGAGGTAATCACTGATTAATTAGAATATTACTAGAATATCTCATGAATTGCTGAATCGATGTCTGGGGGGTGGGTAAAGATCACCCCGGAAAGCACAGGTGTACAGGCGAAAAATCGCTCGCTTCATTGTATAATAAGGTTGTCTACTGTTGTACACCATATCGTTTGTCAGGAGAATAATCATGTCTACCATTCACCGGTTTGTTGGGACTCCGACAAAATACGAATGGGAAAATGTGCCCGTTCGCGCTTATCGAGACGAGTTCGAAGGCGTTACCCGCCAGATCTTTATTGGTCCCGATGAAGGCTCGAATAATTTCGCCATCCGTTATTTCCGTCTGGAGCCGGGGACGCACAGCAACCTGGAAAAGCATCCTCACGAACACGGCGTGGTTATCGTGCACGGGCGGGCGCGGGTGCAGATCAATGATGATTTCTTCGAAATGGGCCCTCTGGACACCATTTACATCAGTGGGAACGACCTGCACCAATTCGTTCCCCTGGGAGATGAGCCCTTGGGCTTCTTCTGCACGGTACCGGTCAAGAGGTAATCCGTGACTTCTACTTCCCGCGAGCGGGTCATCGCGGCACTGGAACACCGGGAACCGGACCGTGTCCCGATTGATTTTGCACCGCAGCTGGATTTTTACCTCAATTTGAAACACTACCTGGGGCTGGAGGTAGAGGAGGATCTCAGGCCAAACCTGGCCATGGAGGTCGTCCCCCATCCGCAGGTGCTGGAAACGTTGGGTGCGGATTTGGTCCTCATCCCATTGACGCCCGGCGCCGAACCGGCCGGCGTCGACGTGATCCAGGATGCCTGGGGAGTGGGGTACCGGCGCGTCTCCCACCCGGGGGGTGGCAGCCACCTGGAAGTGATCTACAATCCGTTGGCCAACGCCAGTTCGATGACCGACCTGGAAAAGTACGCCTGGCCGGACCCGGTGCTCCCCGGTTGCCTGGAGGCGACCGGGCGGATGGCGCGCGGCCTGTACGAGAACACCGGGCTGGCGCTGGTGGGGCGCTTCGGCGGCTCGATTACCGGCACAGCGGCCAATCTGCTGGGGTTCGAGAAGTGGCTGGTGACGGCGGCCCTGGAGCCCGAATTGGCCGGCGCTATACTGGACAGGATTACCGATATCATCATCGCCCAAGACGCGGCCGGCCTATCCGCCACGGCTGAATATCTTCAGGTGCTCAGGGTGGGTAACGAAGACCTGGGCACGCAAACCGGCCCGTTGTACTCGATGCGCCTGTTCCGCAGCTTGCTGCTGCCGCGCCTGGAACGGCGCTGGCAGGCGGCGCGGCATTACCTCGACCGGGCTAACCCGGGGGTGAAGATCTTGCTGCGCAGCTGTGGCAGCGTGCGGCGCTTTATCCCCGACCTGATCCAGGCGGGCATCCAGGTGCTCGACCCGCTGCAGCCGCTGGCGGCGGAGATGGACCCGGCCGAACTGAAGAACGAATTCGGAGGCCGCCTGAGCTTTCACGGCGGCGTCGATATCCAGAAAGTGCTCTCGTTTGGGAGCGAAGCAGACGTGTGCACCGAAGTCCAGAAACGCATTCGTGCCCTGGGCCCGGGTGGGGGATACATTGTGTCCGGGGCGCACACCATCCAGGCCGATACGCC
>JAAZNB010000285.1 GCA_012798515.1 Chloroflexota bacterium | reverse complement strand
CGCCCTCGGATAAAACACCAAGGGCATCGCCCCCGGGAAGAACGCCCGGGGGCTCACTGCGCTCGCACCTGCCTGACCCGAGGAAGCCTTTATACGGGCCGGTTATATAGAGACGTGAACAAATGGCGCCCCAACGGCCCGCCAGGGGGGAATTTTTTATGATGATTTCATCAGAAATTCATCGTGAATTAATCGCCCCTGAACCAAAGCTGAACATGGCCTGCCTACAATAGCACTGTACCTCGAACATCACACTCGCATCCCACAGGCCAAAGAAAAGGAGACACTCATGGTCAGTAGTATTCAAGGGTTTGGTTCCATATCCGGCAGCATGCCCCCCATGCAGGCCCAGGCATTAACCGACGAACAGAAGTCCAGCATCGAATCCATCCTTTCGGAATACGATCCCGAAAATATCACCGCCGAAGACGCCCAATCGATCTTCGAGTCCTTCCGCGAAGCCGGTATTCGCCCCGGCCCAGGGATGAAAGAGGCCATCGAAGCCGCCGGTTTCGACGCCGAAGAGCTGCGTTCCCTGGGCATGCCCGAAGGTTCCCGCCCGGCGCCGCCCAGTCAGGCCGCCGGGAGCAGCAGCTTCAACGTAAATGCGCTGCAATCCCTGCAAACCATCCTGAGCAATTACGATCTCTCCAACCTGTCTACGGAAGACCAGAGCGACCTGATCGCCAAATTGAACGAAGCCGGGCTGATGGAATCCGGCTACATGATCGATCTCGGCGCCTGAGACCGGCAGGGCGCTTTGACGCAACACAGACGAGCATTCACACCGAGGCGAGCCAATCTGGCCCGCCTCTTTTTTTGCCGCTATAATAAGTCCAGCGACAAGATTCCCCATCTCCCTGACCGTGGACGGCCCATGCCAACCCTTTCGTTCGAACCCGACTCTCCTTACCGCCGCCTGGCGCACAGCCTGGACGCCCTGCCCAACCGCTTTCCGCCCGCGCAGGACGAATCTGACCTGCGCCTGCTGGCCAAGATCTTCACCCCCGAGGAGGCCGGCCTGGCCGCCGGGCTGCTGCCCGAGCTGGAAACCCCGGCCCAGATCGCCGGGCGCCTCGGCCAGGACCTGCGCCAGGTGAGCGGCCTGCTGCGCGACATGGCCCGCAAAGGCGCCATCCAGATGGGCAAGACCCCCGAGGGTCGCCTGGGCTTCGGCCTGCTGCCCTTCGTGGTCGGCATCTACGAGGCCCAGGGCGGGCGCATCGACGCCGAGCTGGCGCAGCTGTTCGAAGATTACTTCCAGAGCACCTTCCACCACACCATCCAGCTCAAGCCGCCGGTGCACCGCGTCATCCCGGTGGGCGCCAGCATCGAGAACAACATGGAGGTGCGCCCCTACGAGAGCGTCACCACCCTGGTGGACAGCATGCAGGCCTGGGGCGTGACCGACTGTGTCTGCCGTACCCAGAAGGCGCTCATCGGCCAGCCCTGCGAGCACCCCGTGGACGTGTGCATGGTACTGAGCCCCCAGGCCGGGGCCTTCGATCACCACAGCGTGATCCGGCCCCTGAGCCACGCCGGGGCCGTGCAGACCTTGCAGCGGGCCGCAGCGGCCGGGCTGGTACACTGCGTCAGTAACAGCCAGAACGACCTGTGGTACATCTGCAACTGCTGCACCTGTTCGTGCGGCATCCTGCGCGGCATGGCCGAGCTGGGAATGGCCAACGTGGTGGCGCGTTCGGCTTTTCTGAACCACGTGGACGAAGCCCTGTGCGCCGCCTGTGGCGACTGCGTGGAGGCCTGCCCCTTCCACGCCCTTTCGATCGAGCTGGGCTACGCCCAGGTCAGCGAACTGCGCTGCGTGGGCTGCGGGGTGTGCATCCCCGTCTGCCCGCAGGGGGCCCTGGCCCTGCAGCGCCGCGAAAACGAAGCTCCCCCGCCCGCCAGTGAGGAAGACTGGCGCCGGGCGCGCCGCGCCGCCGCCGGCGAGGGCGGTTAAGCGGCTTTCCAACCGGTTTGCCCTGGGGCCGTACAGGCGATACTGCCGCCTGTACGGCCCCAGAATTATTTTTAAAGCGTCTGTTTGGATGGAATGGGCAGGAATTGCAGTACAATTGATATAGACATCGCTGTACAACTCATTCCCGGTATACTTATTCATTTGGGAGGCGAACATGACCCTACGGCTTGCAGTCGTTGGACTGGGTGGCATTGCACTAAAAGGCTACCTGCCGGTAATTACGTCCTGGGAAGGCGTGGAACCTATCTTCTACAGCCGCACCCCGGAAAAGGTTGAGCGGCTGGCCCACCTGCACCGCATCGAGAAATACACCACCAACATGGACCAGTTGATGGACTGGAAACCCCAGGCGGCGTTTATCCTGACCCCTACCGATACGCATGCCGACCTGGCCCGTCACTTCATGGAAGCCGGGGTGGACGTCTTCCTGGAGAAGCCGGCCACATTCAGTTCCAGCGAGACGCAGAAGTTGGCCGAGCTGGCCGACGCCCGCCAGCGCATCCTCATGCTGGCCTTCAACCGCCGCTTTGCCCCGCTCAACGTGCAGGCCCGCCAGCTGTGGGGAGACCGCCCCATTTCAATGGCCAGCTTCGAAAAGCACCGCAGCAAGCCCAATTTCACCAGCCTGTTCTTCCACATGAACGAAGAGCTGATCCACATCATCGACCTGCTGCGCTTCTTCTGCGGTGAGGCGCACGCCGTCAACACCCTGCAGAAAGTGGACCCCGAGACCAATCTGTTCCTGGAAGCTGTCACCCTCTTGCAGCTGGAGAACGGCGGTTTTGCCACCATCTCGGCCAGCATGCGCGCCGGGCAGTGGTACGAGCATTACACCCTCAACGGGGGCACGGCTTCGCTCTACCTGGACGCCTTCTCCGAGCTCAAACTGGCCAGCCAGGGCAGCGAACAGGTGTGGAAAGAACCCTATCCCAGCACCTGGCAGTCCAACCTGGTGGGACGCGGCTTCGTGGGCGAGATGGAGCACTTCTT
>JAAZNB010000284.1 GCA_012798515.1 Chloroflexota bacterium | reverse complement strand
GCCGGCCTGCGGGCGGCGCTCAACCTGGGCCACACCGTGGGCCACGCCCTGGAGCGCGCCAGCGATTACCGCCTGCGCCACGGCGAGGCGGTGGGTATCGGCACGATCGTGGAAGCGCGCCTGGCCGAGCGGATGGGCCTGGCCCAGCCCGGCCTGGCAGAGGAGATCGCCGCCGTGTTGAGCGGCCTGGGCATGCCTACCCATTTTCCTCCCGGCATCCAGCCCGACGAGCTGCTGCCCTGGATGAAAGTGGATAAGAAGCGCGCCGGCGGCGCGGTGCGCTTTGCCCTGCCGGTGCGCATTGGCGAGGTCAAGACCGGCGTGGTGGTGGAAGAAGGCCTGCTGCGCCGCACGTTACAGGCGGAGGTGCAGGCATGATCCCGATCCTGGTTTTGCATGGCCCCAACCTGAACCTGTTGGGCCTGCGCGAGCCGCAGGTCTACGGGCGGATGACCCTGGAAGAGATCGACCGCCGTGTGGCGCAGGCCGCCGAGCCCCTGGGCATGCAGGTGCGCAGCCTGCAATCCAACCACGAAGGCGTTTTGATCGACGCCCTGCACGAGGCGCGCGGCTGGGCCCAGGGCGTGGTCTTCAACCCGGCCGCCTACACCCACACATCGGTGGCCCTGCGCGACGCCATCGCCGCCATCGACCTGCCGGTGGTCGAGGTGCACCTGTCCAACGTGCACTCGCGCGAGACTTTCCGACACACGTCCATGACGGCGCCGGTGTGCGCCGGCTCCATCGCCGGCTTTGGCTGGTATGTTTACGTATTGGGATTACACGCCCTGAAGGAGATCCTCCAGCCGGCCGCAGGGGCCTGAGCGGCTCATTCGCTGCGCAGCAGCTTGCCGCCGTCTACGATCAGGTTTTCGCCGTTGATCCCCCGGGATTCACACACCAGGAAGCGAATGGCCTGGAAGACGTCTTCCGGCTTTCCCAGGCTGCCGGCAGGAATGGCGGCCGTGGCCTGGGCGCAGCGCTGCGGGTCATCCAGGTGGTAACGCTCGACCAGCGCCTGGGTGGCGATATAGCCCGGTGAGACGCAGTTGACCCGGATGGCCGGGGCCAGCTCCAGGGCCATGCAGCGCGTCAGGGCGATCACCCCGGCCCGGGCGCTGCAGTAATTGGCCCCGTTGGTCCGGCCTTCCAGGGCGCTCAACGAGCCGATGTTGACGATGTGCCCCTCCCCGCCCCGGTAGCGCCGGGCGAATTCCTGCGAGCACAGGAAGGTGCCGGTGAGGATCACGTCCAGCACGCTACGCCATTGTTCTACGCTCATCTCCAGAAACGGGCCATCCAGGTTGGCGCCGGCGTTGTTGACCAGGGCGTCCACCGGGCCCAAACCCGCATTTACCTGCTCGAACATAGCCTGTACGGCCTCCTGGCAGGCGACGTCGGCCGCGACGGCCAGCGCCGCGCCGGGTCCGTAGCGGTGCAGCAGCTCGTTCTGCAAAGCCAGGGCGGAATGCGCTGAACGGTGGTAGTGGATGGCCACCGCCCAGCCCAGGCGGGCGAAGTTCTCGGCCGTCACGGCGCCGATGCCGCGCGCCGCGCCGGTAATCAGGATGATTTTTCGTTCGGGCATAGCCTGGCTCCGGGCCCCGGCAGGGGATGGTTGAAAGATTTTGAAACTACCTTGATTATAAAGCGGAAAACGCCCCCAGGGGCGCGTCTTCCGGCGCTGCGCCAGGGTCGACGCCGGTCAACCGGGCAGATTGCACCCGTGGGAGAAAACGGTGGGCTCAAAAGCGAGCCTACCCCACGCAGTGGTCTGGCCCAAACGACTTTGCCTGTATAATTAACAAGAACCTATCCGAAAAATATTTCGTAACTACTCAGCCTGAGAAGAAAGGTTCTCCTCGAAAACTCATCCGCGCAGACAGTTTGCCCGGCAAAGAGAAGTTTAGGGTTGTTCTGGGCCTAGCGGCCCAAACCAACCCCAAACCCCCCTTTCTAACCCACGCCCGGGCCAGACATCTTTTCCCCTTTCACGGGCAGCGGCCGCCAGAGCAGCGCAGCCTGGCATCCGAAAGGCTATCCAGAACCCCCGAGGGAACGCCCGGGGACGCAGCCCGTCCATCAGGACTGCCCAACGACCTCGTAATGCACCACGTGCGGCTCGAATTCCAACAGGTAGTCTTGATCTTCGGGATAATACTTGGCTCGCTCGACGTCTTCTCCGGCGAAGGCGCGGATGGCGTATAGGTCCTCCCAGAAGGTCAGGGTGATGAAATGGGTCACCTCGCCTTGCTCACGCTCCAGGATATGAACGCTGATATTGCCTGGGATGGATTGGTAGTCTGGGATGGCCCGCCGGTTGAGAAATTCCCGGTAGGCAGGTGCTTTGCTGGCCGGCACGCGCCCGTGCCACATGCGTGCGATCATCTTTGTCCTCCTTGGATGCGATAATCCATTATACGGCACAGCGCTTTCCGCCGGGGGGCGGTTTCAACCAGTAATTTTCAGGGGGCACGCAATGGGAGACGACATGCACGAACTACCCTTACTGATCAACATCACCCTGGCCCTGGTGGTGGCCTTCACCGGCGGCCTGATTGCCCGGCGCATCGGGCTGCCCACCATCGTGGGCTACCTGCTGGCCGGGATCGCCATCGGCCCCTTTACCCCCGGTTTCGTCGGCGACGTGGAAACCATCCAACAGCTGGCCGAGCTGGGAGTCATCTTCCTCATGTTCGGCGTCGGGTTACACTTCTCCTTCGGCGACCTGTGGCGGGTGCGCGACATCGCCCTGCCGGGCGCCCTGGGGCAGACCGCCCTGGCCACCCTGCTGGGTTTCGGCCTGAGCCAGCTGTGGGGCTGGTCCGTGCCGGCCAGCATCGTGCTGGGCCTTTCCATCTCGGTGGCCAGCACGGTCGTACTGCTGCGGGGCCTGATGGACAACTCGCTGCTCAACACCTCGCACGGCCAGGCCGCGGTAGGCTGGCTGGTGATGGAAGACATCCTCTCGGTGCTCATCCTGGTGCTGATGCCCGCCCTGGTGCAGCAAAGCGGGGGCTTCGACTGGCTGGGCCTGGGGCTGACCCTGCTCAAAGCGGCGGCCTTCGCCGCCACCATGTTTTTCGCCGGCGCCCGCCTGATCCCCTGGCTGCTGGAGCGCATCGCCCACACCCGCTCGCGCGAGCTGTTCATCCTGGCCATCCTGGCCATCACCCTGGGTACCGCCCTGGGCGCAGCGCAGCTGTTCGGCGTGTCCCTGGCGCTGGGCGCCTTCGTGGCCGGGGCCATCATCAGCCAGTCGCACCTCAGCCACCAGGTGGGGGCCGACGTGCTGCCCTTTCGCGAGGCGTTTGCCGTGCTATTCTTCGTTTCGGTGGGCATGCTGGTCAACCCGGGCTTCCTGTGGGGCCACCTCGGCCAGGTGTTGGCCCTGACCGGCCTGATTGTGATCGGCAAGGCGGTGATCACCATGGGGCTCGGCCTGCTGTTTCCCCGCCCGGCGCGTACCTTCCTGATCGTGGCCGTCGGCTTGAGCCAGATCGGTGAGTTCTCCTTTATCCTGGGCCAGGCCGGGCTCTCGCTGGGCATCCTGGACAGCAACCAGTACTCGATGATCCTGGCCGGCTCGCTGCTGTCTATCACGATCAACCCGTTGATGTACCGGCTGATCCCGCGGCTGGAAAGCTGGATCCAGCGCTTCCCGGCCCTGTGGAAACGCCTGGACCTGCACATCGACCTGCCCCTACCCTCCGAGGAGCAGCTTCAGGACCACGTGGTCATCGTAGGCTACGGCCGGGTCGGCTGCCACCTGGTGGACGTGCTGGAGACGCTGGAGATCCCCCGCCTGGTGATCGAGGCCGATGTGGAGCGCATTGAAGAGCTGAACCGCCGCCACACGCCCACCCTGTACGGCGACGCGGCCAATTCCGAGGTAATCACCCACGCCGGGCTGAAACGGGCCCGCGTCCTGGTCGTGACCGTGCCCGAAGAGGCGACCACCGCCCTGGTCATCACCGCCGCACGCCAGATCCACCCCGACCTGCCCATCATCGCCCGGGCGGCCAGCGTGGAGGGCGTGCGCTACCTGGCCAGGGCCGGGGCCCAGCGCATCGTCCACCCGGAGATGGAAGGCGGGTTGGAGATCGTGCATCATACTCTGCTGCAGCTGGGCTTCCCGCTGCGCGAGGTGCACGAATACGCCGAGGCCGTGCGGCGGGACCTGTACAACCTGTCGGTGCTCTCGGACGACGAACACCGCTCCCTCCACGATCTGCTGGCGGCTTTCGAAAGCATCGAAATCTCCTGGATGAGCCTGCCCGAGGGCAGCCCACTGGCCGGGCAGAGCCTGGCCGAGACCAACATCCGTATGCACACGGGCGCCTCCGTGGTGGCGCTGATCCGCGACCGGCAGTTGATCCCCAATCCCAAATCGCAGACCGTCTTCCAGGCCGGGGACCGCATCGGGTTGATCGGCGAAAGAGAGCAGATCCAGGCCGCCGAACAGCTGGTCACCGGGTTCGAGGCCAGCCTGCCGGCGGGGCAGCCCGAGGAAATCTGAGCTTTCGTGGGGAGGCGCTTAACCACATGCGGGGATGGACCGGCCGGTCCATCCCCGCATGTTTGCATATCTCCGGGCCGCGGCTAGAGGGTGTTATGAACTCCCCTCGCTCCGGCGGCCGTGTCCGGTCGGGCGTACCCCATTCGGGGCACTTTGGAGGCCCGACCTGCTAAAAGAAGACGGTCTGCGGCCTGGGGAAGACCGCCCCGGCGTAGGTTGGCTAGAGCGCTCCGGCCAGGCACACCCTTCCGCTGCGGAGGAAGGCCACCCCCGCTCCAGGAACGAAAGCCAACTTTCACGCTCCCAGCCGGATCACCGGGGTATGCCCGAGGCGATGCGGGGCAGCCAGCATCCCTGGCCGGCCGTGTTCGGTCGGGCGCGGAGGCCCGACCTGCTAAAAGAAGACGCTCTGCGGCCTGGGGAAGACCTTGTAGGGTGCGTTGCCAACGCACCTCTTCCCCGGGATATACGTTCTCCATGGCAAACGGGGGATGCCCGAGGCGATGCGGGGCAGCCAGCATCCATTGCCGGCCGTGTTCGGGCGGGCGCACCCCTGGCGGGGCGTTGTAATACCCCTGCGGGGCACTTTGGAAGCCCGACCGGCTAACAGAAGGGGCTCTGAGGCCCGGGGAAAACCTTGTCGGATGCGTTGGCAACGCACCTCTTCCTCGGGGTATTCGTTCCCCATGGCAAACGGGGTATGCCCGAGGCGGCACGGGTAAGCCGGCATCCCTGGCCGGCCGTGTTCGGTCGGGCATGGAAGCCCGACCTGCTGATAGAAATTAGGCACTTTTACCCCTGCGGGACGTTGTATTGGAAGCTCGACGGATCACACGTATGTCAATGCGAGCGCAGCGAGCCCCCGGGTGATGACCGCGAGGATGGATGGGCTTTTATGGCCCCGTACCTGACCTGCCTGGCGTTTGCCAGGCGGCTCAAATCCTGTGTACCGCATGGCTCATGTCCTTCAAGTTCATCACACCCACTAAGGCTGCACGACACGCCCCACGAATAGGATCGTACCGCTGCTGTGCGAACGGATGAGGAACAGGAAGGGGCGGTCGATGGTCAAGACGACCGGCTCGGGCACTTGCGGCATGGCCCCGGCCAGCATGACCACGGCGGTGGCGGCGGCCGCCTCGGTGCCCTTCTCGTT
>JAAZNB010000283.1 GCA_012798515.1 Chloroflexota bacterium | reverse complement strand
GCGTGTGGGCCCGCTCCCCGGCGCTCCGGCGCCTTTCCCCCTGGCCAGGGCGCCTTCCCGACCGTCACGGGCGCTGAGCGCCCGTCCGCCGGTGCGGCGCAGAGCGCCTGCACCAGGAACTTCTCTGCTCTGAAGGGGACATTTCTACTTTGCATTAACACCCCTATATCAGTGTGTCGCAATTTCCTTGACAAAATCCCGGGGATCATGATAGACTCACCCCGATTAACACATTCAATCATTTTTGTTAGAAAGGCAGGCGCGATTTTTGATAGCTCAAGTGGTCCGGGTTCAAAACCTGAACGTATGCGCGCGCCTTGCCGGCAGCCGGTAACCCCGGCCCATTCCTGATCGTCTACAGCCGGCCGCGGGGTGTGTGCATACCCCCGTGGCTTTTTATTTAACTGCCCGCGGAAGCTGCGCGCCTGCCTTTGATCGCGCTCCCCTTCCGCTCATCCTATCACCGGCCACGGGAACTTCACCCGGGCTATTTTTTTATCTATCCCTCGACCGCCCGGGAGCGTTTCCCGGGCGGTCGATTTATTTTACGGAGGTCATTGTATGTTTATCCAAACTTCATCCCATTCTTCTGCCACGCCGGCCGATGCCGGCAGAGCCGGGCGTCTTGATCCGCACGCCTGCCTTATCGAGGCACAGGCCGGTCGAAGCGGCTCACCAGGAGCCGTTTGGACGCCGCACCCCACTCACCGGGGCGTGGCGTACGCAGCCACGAATGGAATGGTTCATCATGGAATACCACGCGATCGATTCAAACGACGTAGGCGTCGTTTATCATAAAAGTAATGGAATGTACCGCGTTTGCGCCAGGACGCAAACGTTGATCTGCACCCTGGCCGCATCCCTGGCCGGGGAAGGGGCGCCGGCCGTCGGCGACCGGGTGCGCTTCGCGACCGGCGACCCGGCGGGCGGGCGCATCCTGGACGTGCTGCCGCGGCGCAGCTGCCTGGCGCGCCGCGCCGCCGGGCGGGGAATGGCCGGGCAGGTGCTGGTGGCCAACCTGGACCAGGTGGTACCGGTCTTTGCCGCCGCCGCCCCGCCGCCGCACTGGAATTTGTTGGACCGCTACCTGGTCTCGGCCGAGGCCAGCGAGCTGCCGGCCGTGGTGTGCATCACCAAGCTGGACCTGGCCGGCCCGGACGACCTGTGGCAAGAGAGCCTGGCAGAGTACCGCCGCATCGGCTACCGGGTCATCCTGACCAGCGCCGTGAGCGGCCAGGGCCTGGATGAGCTGAAAGAGGCCCTGCAAGGGCGCCTTTCGGCCCTGATCGGTAAGTCCGGGGTGGGCAAGACGCGCCTGCTCAACGCCCTGCAGCCCGGGCTGGGACAACGCGTGGGGGCGTTGAGCCGGGCCAACGGTAAAGGCCGCCACACCACCACCGCTGCCGAACTGTTCCCCCTGGCAGACGGCGGGGCGTTGGTGGACACACCCGGGATGCGCGAATTCGGCCTGTGGGACGTGGACACCAATGACCTGGCGCTGTATTTCCCCGAGATGCGCCCGCTGGCCGGCCGCTGCCGCTTCGGCCTGAGCTGCCGTCACGACGAGGAGCCGGGCTGCGCCATCCGCAAGGCGGTCATGGACGGGCAGATCAGCCCGCGCCGCTATCGCAGCTACCTGCGCCTGGCGGAGGAGAACGGAGGCCGGCCATGAGCAGGAAGGACGATCGTAACGCCCGCCGCCACCCCGGCATGGCCGGCAGCTTCCAGTGCCTGCACTGCGGCGCCTGGGTGGCCCTCGACCCGGTCTTCAGCGGGGTGCAGAACCGCAATCACTGCCCCTACTGCCTGTGGTCACGCCACCTGGACCTGGACACGCCCGGCGACCGGCTCTCGGCCTGTAAAGCGCCCATGCAGCCGGTGGGACTGGCCCTCAAGCCGTCCCGCCAGAAATACGGCCCGGCCCGGGGCGGCGAGTTGATGCTGGTGCACCGCTGCAGCCAGTGCGACAAGCTGGTTTTCAACCGCATCGCCGCCGACGACGACGTCGAAGGCCTGCTGGAGGTGTACGCCCGCTACGACAGCGACGTAGAAGAAGCCGTGGTCCTGGCCTGCCTGCTGGGCAGGCAGCCGGCCTGAGACCCCGGCGTGGAGATTGCTACGCTCGCAGTGACCCATCTGCCATTGCGAGCGTAGCGTTTCCCCCGGTGTTCTAGAGGGTGTTATGAACTCCCCTCGCTCCGGCGGCCGTGTCCGGTCGGGCGCGGAGGCCCGACCTGCTAAAAGAAGACGCTCTGCGGCCCGGGGGAGACCGCCCCGGCGTAGGTTGGCTAGAGCGCTCCGGCCAGGCACGCCCCTCCGCTGCGGAGGAAGGCCACCCCCGCGCCCCGGCCCGCCCGCGCCAGGAGCGAAAGCCAACTTTCACGCTCCCGGCCGGATCACCGGGGTATGCCCGAGGCGATGCGGGGCAGCCAGCATCCATTGCCGGCCGTGTTCGGTCGGGCGTGGAAGCCCGACCTGCTAAAAGAAGATGACCCTTTTTACCCCTTGCGGGGAATGATATACACCTACGGGACACTTTGGAAGCCCGACCTGCTGATAAAATAAGGCCGGTCGGGCGCACCCCTGGCGGGGCGTTGGAATACCCCTGCGGGGCACTTTGGAAGCCCGACCTGCTGATAGAAATTAGGCACTTTTACCCCTGCGGGACGTTGTACTGGAAGCCCGACGGATCACACGTATGTCAATGCGAGCGCAGCGAGCCCCCGGGTGATGACCGCGAGGATGGATGGGCTTTTATGGCCCCGTACCTGACCTGCCTGGCGTTTGCCAGGCTGCTCAAATCCTGTGTTCACCGCATGGCTCATGTCCATCAAGTTCATCACACCCACTAAGGCTGCACGACACGCCCCACGAATAAGATCGTACCGCTGCTGTGCGAACGGATGAGGAACAGGAAGGGGCGGTCGATGGTCAAGACGACCGGCTCGGGCACTTGCGGCATGGCCCCGGCCAGCATGACCACGGCGGTGGCGGCGGCCGCCTCGGTGCCCTTCTCGTT
>JAAZNB010000282.1 GCA_012798515.1 Chloroflexota bacterium | reverse complement strand
CCCAATCCGCCCGCTCTGGTGAGCGCATATATCGAGATCACGCCCTTCGACCCGGTCAAGTACGAGATCGATAAGGTGACCGGTTATTTACGCGTGGACCGCCCCCAGGTGACTTCCTCGCAGCCGCCGACGCTGTATGGCTTTATCCCGCGCACCTACTGCGGCGAGCACGTGGCGGCGTTGATGCCCGGCGCTCAGAAGGGCGACGGCGACCCCTTGGACATTTGTGTGATCAGCGAACGGCCCATTACCCACGCCGAGGTCATCCTGACCGCCCGGGTGGTGGGTTGTTTAAAAATGCTGGACAGCGGCGACGCAGACGACAAGATCGTGGCCGTGCTGGAGCGTGACGCGTTCTGGGGTGAGCTGAGCGACATCAGCGAGCTGCCGGAAGGCCTGGTGAACCGCTTGAGCCATTATTTCAGCACGTATAAGATGATCCCAGGCCAGGAAAGCCGTATGCACCTGGTTGGGCGGGTGGGCGCGGAAGAAGCGCAGACCCTGGTGCGGGCGGCCATGCAGGATTACAACGAGGCATTCGGGGGTCCGGTTTAACCGGCGTCTGGCCGGGATGGGGAGGCATTCCGGGAATGGCCCTATAGGACGCAGACCTGGTTTCTCCCCTGGTCCTTGGCTGCGTAGAGAGCCCGGTCGGCGCGGGCGAGCAGGTCACTGAAATGCCCGTCACCGGGGTGGATTTCGGACACACCGATACTGACGGTAATGTGGATGTCGTTGTTGTGGAGGGGGATCTTATCTTCGCAGATCGCCTGGCGCAGTCTCTCGGCCGCGGAATAGGTCTGCTCGATGCCCGTATCGGGCATGAGCACCCCAAATTCTTCTCCACCCAGGCGGGCGAGAATGTCTCCCCGGCGCATGGTCTGGCGGATGATGTTCGCCAGGGCGATCAAGGATTCGTCCCCGCAGGCGTGGCCGTGCAGGTCGTTGATCATTTTGAAATAATCGACGTCTAGAAACAGGACGGATAGAGAGCGTCGCAGCCGGCTGGCGCGCTGGAACTCGTCTTCCCCCATTTCGAAGAAACGCCGCCGGTTGGAAAGGCCGGTGAGCGAATCGGTGATGGCCATGCGTTCCACTTCGGCGAACAGGCGGGCATTCTCCAGCGCCACAGCGACCTGGTACCCGTAGGCTTCCGCCAGGTGTTGGTCTTCGGGTTTGAAGCACTGGGGTCGGGAACTGCCGATGGTCAGGATGCCGCCGATGCGGTAGCTGGAGAGCAATGGTATCCCCAGCCAGGCGCGCACGTTCTGGTAGGGAGGGGCCTGGAACATGGCGTGGCCTCCCTGCGTATCGGGAATATACAGCATGCGGCGTTCTTCCAGGATGAAGCGATATGGAGAATGGGCATCCAACTCCAGATAGATCTGCCGCGAGGATTGTCCATTCTGGCCGAGCAGTGCCGCCCGTTCCAGGGTGTCCCCGTTATAAAGCAGGATCTCGGCCATGTCCGGCGATAGCACCCGGTGGGCCTGTTCCAGGATCAGGGCCAGCATGGTGTTGAGATCCAGGGTCGAATTGATCACCGCCCCGGCCGTCTGCAACGACTCGGCAACCTGGCGGGCGTGGCTTTCACTGATTTGCAGGCGATGGCTCTTTTCGACTTCGGTTTCGAGCTGTTTTACCACCCGGGCCAATTCAGCGGTGCGCTGCTCCACCAGCTCTTCGAGGTTTTCTTGGTAATGGTGCAGGTCGTCATTCTGGGCGCGCAGGGTGCGGCTCATGTCATTGAAGCCGTCGGCCAGGAAGCCGATTTCATCCCGGTACTGGGCTTTTACCGTGGCGCCCAGCTCGC
Organism: Chloroflexota bacterium; assembly: GCA_012798515.1. Classification (GTDB taxonomy): domain Bacteria; phylum Chloroflexota; class Anaerolineae; order Anaerolineales; family Anaerolineaceae; genus JAAZNB01. Next base: position 13,850 of record JAAZNB010000282.1, on the reverse strand, counting down.
CGGCCTGCAGGCGATGCACACCGGTGAGCAGCCGGTCGATGGGCTCGAGCAGGTTGACGCGGTAGAAGAGTGGCACGCCTACCAGCAGGAAGGCGTACAGGCCCAGGCAAAGATAGATGATCCAGATGATACGCTGGTGCATGTAAGTGCGGTAGTCGGTGAAGTGATAAGCCATGATCCCGCCGGAGGCCTGCCCGGCATAGGGCAGGGCGGCCAGGGATGGCAGGCGGTCCATGGCGGCGCCGGGCGTCCCGGTGGCCAGGCCGGTAAAGGCGGGCGCGTTAAGATAGAGGAATTTGTGATAGGGCGGCCGGGCATTGATCTGCTGGTAGGAAAACTCGATTCTGCCATCCGGAAAGAGCCCCAGCTGGAAAGTGTTCCTGGCGCCGTCCGGGTCGGCGGCCAGGGGCATGCCCACCCAGGAGATGGTGGCTTGAGCCGGCTCTGCCTTTAAATAGATGCCTTGGCCCTGTTCCAGGTTGGCCAACAGGGGGGCAATTGCAGGCTGCATTTGGGCCCGGAAGAGCATCTCCTTGAAGGGTTGGTCGAAGGTTACCACCCCGTCTTCGTTAATGTAGATCTGCTCCCAGTCCTGCCCGGCGAAAGGGAAGGCAAAGGGCAGTTCCACCCGCGCCGAGCCGCCGGATCGGACCACCAGGGCCAGGCCCAGGTCGCCCTCGGGCGCGGGACCGGCCTGGCTGGCGGTATATCCGCCGGCCAGGTTGGGGACCAATTGCAGCCGTTCCCCCACGACGGGCAGGTTGGGATTGATGAAGGTCGTGGCGATGTTCCGCCCGACCATGTTGGCGGTGACGATCAAGATGGCGGCGATAAATACCAGCATTCCACCGCTGATTTTGATCAGTACGCTGGAGGGCAGCAGGCCCATGTTGAGGTAAGTCAGGGCCATGAGCAAAAACCAGGCAATTCCCCCCAGGTTGTTGAGCAAGATACCGGTGGTTTCCAGATCGTAAGGCAGAGACAGATTGTTGAGCGCCGCCAATGACAGGTAAATGAACAGCCCCAGGATGTTCAGGATCCCGAACCAGCGGTTGGCCAGGGCGGGCCTTCCCCTGGGGTGGAGTAGGGCCTGCTGCCAGGATATGGAGGCATCTGCCTGGCGGGAGAAGATCACGGTCCGGCGGAAACAGAGGATGATCGACCAGACCAGCTCGCCCCCGGCGACCAGCAGCATGCGCTGGCCGTTCTGGAGGATGTTGCCCTGGTGGATCTGGATCAGGTCGTTGGCCGAGACCAGCGCGGCGGCGGCGATGGCCAGCAGGGACAGGAACCCGGCCAGGCGCCGCTCCTTTTCCTGGGCCGGCAGTACCTGGGGAAAGTGGTAGGAGAATTGGATGAGGAACGCGGTCTGCGAAGTGAGGAACAGGGTTCCGGCGGCGCGGATGTAATAGTTCAACATGGTGCGTTGTACGGCCATGCCAAACCCAATGCCGGCCAGGTAGGCGGCCGTGGCGAAGAAAAGCCCGCTCAGATAAACGGTGGGCCGGCTGCGGGGTTTCAAACGAATCAGATAAATGCCGATCATCAGCGCGGTCAACGCCATGATTACATCGCTGATTCCATCCGACTCAAAAGCGTAAAAGAACATGGGGGATTATTCTTTGGCGAGAACTAAACGTTGGGCTACGGAGGATAAATCAATTAATGGTAGCTAACCAGCTATTTCACTGAGTAGTTACAATTAAGCAAGATGTGTGCCGGAGTCGTTAAGCGTGATTTAAAAAAGTAGTTTAATATGACATCTTGCCCAAAGATATCTATCGATCTCTACTGGTCTGGTTTTTAACGAAGCGGTACTATTGAGGTTGGTCCGGTTCCCTGGGGTCGTGGGACCCTATTGAAACCGTATCTGATTATTTTATCGTAAGAAACGCGAATTTGGTAACCATTTCTTGGGCCAGAATACGGTCATTGCGAGACTCGCCTATGACGCGAGGCGTCATCGAAGGAGAAAATGACATAATCTGCGATTATGTCATGAGCAGCGCAGCGAAGCCCTCCGGATGAAACACCGGGGGTAGCACATGCACATTGACTTTGCCCGGCCAGGTAGCCTGGCCGGCACGCGTAGGATGGCGGTAAACAGATCTGGCCGTCTGTCGGCGGTGCGCCGGTCGTACGCCTGATCGTATCGACCGCCGCGAACTGCATAGCCGGCAGACGGCGGATGTTCGATGAATTATTATTCCATATGCCCGGAGATTTTATGACCACCGAAATCAACGTCGATTCATTGCTTCCTCCTGAAATGGCGCGTAAAGCAGAAGCAGTAGGGGTTGCCAAAGCGCAGGGCAGGGCTCATTATCTCTTCTTGCTGGCCGTCCTGGCCGGCGCTTTCATCGCCATGGGGGCGGTCTTTGCCACGGTCGTCTTCTCGGGCGGCATTACCGTAAGCACGGCCGCGGGCGTGAAAGCCTACTCAGCCGGCCTGCCTTACGGGGTCACCCGCCTGCTGGGTGGCGTGGTGTTCAGCCTGGGGCTGATCCTGGTGATCATCGGTGGGGCGGAGTTGTTTACCGGGAACGTGTTGATCGTGATGGCCTGGGCCAGCCGGAAAGTGACTACCGGGGGCCTGCTGCGCAACTGGGGCATCGTGTACCTGGGAAATTTTGTGGGTGCGCTGCTCTCGGCTGTCCTGGTATTCCTCAGCGGCCAGCACCTGGGCGGTTCGGGGACCGTGGGATTGACCGCCTTGAATATCGCCAGGGCCAAGGTGGAGCTGGACTTTCTGCCGGCGGTGGCCTCGGGGATCCTGTGCAACGCCCTGGTGTGTATGGCGGTATGGCTGACATTTTCGGCGCGGACCACGGTGGATAAGATCCTCGCTATTGTGTTCCCCATCTCGGCCTTCGTGGCGGCCGGTTTCGAGCACTGCATCGCCAACATGTTCTTCGTGCCCGTGGGCCTGATGATCAAGGACTTCGCCGGCCCGGAGTTCTGGAGCCTGATCGGCAAGGGCGCCGGCGATTACGCCAGCCTGACCTGGGGCGCCTTCCTGGTGAAGAACCTGCTGCCGGTCACCCTGGGCAACGTCATCGGTGGAGGGCTGCTGGTGGCGGCGGTCTACTGGCTGATCTACCTGTGGAAGCCGGCCCAGCGTTAGCCCGGCGCGACCGGATCGACCTGTGTAACCCAGGTGAATAGAATCATCTCGCTGCCATGGCGGCGCGGATATGGCTGTACGCAAGACGACCTCTGGCCGGAGAATTGGACGGCGGAGGTCGTGCATGGATGCATGCATGGAGCGGTATGGAAAAGTTCTTATTGATTTCATTGGGCGCCGTCCTGGGCGCCAACACGCGTTACTGGGTGGGCGAATGGGCCGCTCGTGCCTGGGGAACGACATTCCCGTACGGGACGTTGTTCATCAACCTGACCGGAAGTTTCCTGTTGGGCCTGTTTATGACCCTGATCACCGACCGGTTTCTGGTGGACCCGCGCTGGCGCATGTTGATTGCCATTGGCTTTCTGGGCGCCTATACCACCTTCTCCACCTACGCGTATGAATCGGTCAGGCTGATCAGTGAAGGCCAGTGGACCGCCGGCCTGCTCAACCTGTTTGGCAGCTCCCTGGCCGGCGGGGGATGTATGCTGCTGGGCATCTGGGCCGGAAAACTGGTATGATCGCATAGGGAGGCCGTTATGACGCACCTGGTGCCACAACAGACCGCGCAGCGTATGCGCATTTACATCGGTGAAAGCGACCGCTGGCAGGGAAAGCCGTTGTACGCGGCTTTGCTGGAGACCCTCAAAACCGGCGGCGTGGCCGGCGCCACGGTCACCCGCGGGGTAGCCGGGTTCGGGGCGCATTCCCACATCCACACTGCCGCGGTGCTGCGCCTTTCAGAGGACCTGCCCATCGTGATCGATGTGGTGGAGACGCCCGAAAAGATCCAGGCCACCCTGGCGGAGATTGCCCCCATGGTGCGCGAAGGGCTGATCACCCTGGAAGAAGTGCGCGTGGTGAAATACACACACCGTTACCTCAACCCGTTGCCGGCCGACCGGCCGGTCGAGGCGGTGATGACGCCGGCCGTGAAGACGCTCCCGGCCGAGATGCCGGTGGCGGTCGCCTGGCAGAATATGTTGAGCAGCAAAATCAAGTCTTTTCCCGTGGTGGACGCCCAGGGCGAGCTGGTCGGCATCCTGACCGACGAAGACCTGCTGTCGCGAGCGGGTTTACAACATCGCCTGGCGGTGGCCTTACAGATGGACACGCGCCTGGTGCGCGAAGACCTGCGCCAGCTGGAAGGCCTGGCGCTGCGGGTAGAGGACGTGATGAGCCGCCCGGTCGTTACCGCGGCCCTGGATGAAACCCTGGGGACAGCCGCCGGGCGCATGATCCAGAAGGGATTGAAGCGCCTGCCGGTGGTGGATGCCCATCGCCGGCCGGTGGGGATGCTCTCCCGCCTGGACGTCTTACGCCAGGTGACCTCCGGTGCCATCGAGCCGCCGCCGGCCGCCTTGCTCCCCGAAGACGTGCAGACGGCCCGGGACATCATGCTGGCCGAGATCCCGCAGGTGCGGGAAGACGACCGGCTGGCAGAAGTGGTCTCGCAGCTGGTGACCAGTGGGGCGCACAAGCTGGTGGTGCTGGACCAGGCCGGGCGGCCGGTAGGCCTGGTCAGCGATTCGGACGTGGTAGCGCGCATCCATGCTTCGCAGCAGAAAGGGGTCTTGCAGGCGTTGAGACGTCTGGGCCAGCCGCCGGCTGCCGGGCTGGCGGCGCGTGATTTGATGTCGGCGGGGGTGCTGACCGTCTCGCCGCACACACCCGTGGTTCAGCTGGCCAACCAGATGCTGGCCGAGGGGCGTAAGTGGGTCGTGGTCGTGGACGAAGAAGGCCAGGCCCTGGGCCTGGTGGACCGCGGCGTGCTGTTGGCTGCCCTGGTGCGTTAAAGTCTCTGCTGTAGACCTCGGGCCGGTCTTGGTTTGTTGGGGGACGAGACCGCCCCCCAACAAACCAAGACCGTATCTTTCCCCTTTTATTTCAAACGAACTTATTTGAATTTACTCCCTGGCTGTAAAGAATTTTCACGTCCGGCCGAAATATAAGATACGGTGGATTACGCCAGGGAGAGTTCATGGATCCGTTGACCGATCTGGTGAGCGCGCGTCGTCTGTTGCTCACTACACGTTATCTGGAAGCCAAGCGCAGCGGCAAGAAAGAGGCCATCCAGGAAGCGCGCCAGGCGCTGGAAGCAGACCAGGCCGAGGCCGTCTCCGGGACGCCAGAGAGCAAGCCGGCTCAGCGGGCGCGCCTGGCTGCCGTGACGCAGACGGAACAGGTGCGCCTGGCCGACCTCGTCCAGAACCTGAAGCCCTCCGGGAATGCTGCTCAGACAGGCGCCTGCGAAGAGAAAATCCAGTCGCAGGTGACCGTGGTCCAGCGCCAGACGGTGGACGTCGAGCTGGAGTTGCGTTATGCCAGCCAGGCGCCCGTGCAGGGGCTGGTGGTGCATAACCGCAACCTGGCCGAATCGGACCGCTACCTGTTTCTGTTCAGAGACGGGGCCACCTTGACCATCACGGATAAGTGGGCCGGCAAGAGCACCACCATCTGGGGCGATCCACACATAGACACCTCGGACGAAGAGGGGGAGAATAACGGGGATTTCAAAGACCTCACCCAAAGCGATACGCATACCACGTTCATGCTGGCGGATGGCTCGCGGGTGACGATCACGGCGCAGGACAATGGGGTGATCGAATACGTCGACCTGTTCAAGGAGAGCCAGCACGTGCGGGGCACCGGGGCGGGGGCTAAAGACTATGGCGAGGGCCAGCAGGACCTGTTTGACACCCGCGTGGACGGGCAGGGCGCCCGGCAGGCAGCCGCGATCCCCACGGGCGACGTCGTATACGCCGGCGGGGACGGCAACGACTGGTTCGACAGCGCCAATCGCCTGGTATGGGGCCGCACGACGGGGCCTGCCAACGTCAGCCGCCCGGCTGCATCTCTGGAGGTGTACGCCCGCCAAACCGTGAGCTCGGAGATATTCATCCAGCGCGTCGACTGGCGTTCTTGATGCGGGGAGATGGCCTTTCCTATCCGCGGCGCCTCGTTTTATAATGAGTGGGTCGAAGACAGGCATACCGGTATCCCTGGCCTGAAAAATTCGAACGATCCTGTTGTCTTGAGATAATGTAATGTCAAAATCATCAATGACTACGATTTCCACCCGGCAGGCGTGGCTGCTGGCTTCCCGGCCGAAGACCCTGCCGGCGGCCGCGGCCCCGGTAATCGCCGGTTGTGCGGTGGCGTTTAGTGAAGGTGGCTTCCGTCCCGGCCCGGCGCTGGCGGCATTGGCCGGCGCCCTGCTGCTGCAGATCGGCGCCAACATCGCCAACGATTACTTCGATTACCAGAAAGGCGCCGACACACAGGAGCGCCTGGGCCCGCTGCGTGTGACCCAGGCCGGCCTGCTGGCGCCGCAGCAGATGGTGACCGGCATGCTGGTCGTGTTTGGTTTGGCCACCCTGGTGGGGGTGTACCTGGCTTTCACGGCCGGTTGGCCGGTGGTGGCCATCGGGGCCTTATCTATCCTGGCCGCCCTGGCGTACACGGGTGGGCCTTATCCGCTGGGGTATCACGGCCTGGGAGAAGTGTTCGTCTTTGTGTTCTTCGGCCTGGCGGCCGTGGTGGGTACTTATTTTGTGCAGACGCTGCGGGTCAGCCCCGCCGCTTTCCTGGCGGCAGTGCCCCTGGGGCTGCTCACCGTGGCCATCCTGGTGGTCAACAATCTACGCGATATCGCCACCGACCGCGACAGCGGAAAACACACCCTGGCCGTGCGCTTTGGGGAGCGTTGGGCGCGGGGCGAATACGCGCTGTGCGTGTATGGGGCCTACCTGGCCGTCCTGGCGGCGGCGCTGGGGGGCCAGATCGAACCCTGGTCGCTGCTGGTAGCCGCCAGCCTGCCGCTGGCCGTACAGCGGGTGCGGCGCGTCCACCGTTGGGAGGGACGCCAGCTGAACCTGCTGCTGGCCCAGACCGGCCAGCTGGAGCTGGTGTTTGCCTTGTTGTATGGCCTGGGGGCGTTGATCGGCTACCTGGTTTAAAATTGGCGTTGAGAACGGGGGCAGCTGCGCTTTGACCCGCGCAGCACGGGCGAGGGAACGCCAGGACCGGCGTTCCCTCGCCCGTGTATAGTATGGGGATAGGCTGCTACTGTCCGGCGCCGGGGGCCGCCAGCCACGGGCACAGGCGGCGTTCCATCCAATCCACGGCATAGTACAACCCAAAACCGAGCAGGCTCATGGCCACTACCCCGGCGTACATGTTGGGGTAGTTGAACAGGGTGCTGCCGTTGAGGTAGATGTAATAGCCCAGGCCGCGTTGGGTGGCGAACAACTCGGCCACGTACAGCACGGCCACGGCCGTGCCGACCGACTGGCGCAGGGCGGTGAGCACTCCCGGCAGGCTGGCGGGGAGGTAAACGAAGCGGAACAGGGCCATCCGACCGGCTCCCAGGCTGCGCACGCTGAGGATCAGCTCGGGGCGCAGGCCGGCCGCCTGGTCGCGCACCAGCACCAGGATCTGGAAGAACAGGATCAGGTAGATGATGACGATCTTGGGCAGGTCGCCGATGCCGAAGAAGAGCAGTACGATGGGCACCAGTACCACCTTGGGCACCGGGTAGAGCAGGTAGATGACGGGGGCGAAGATTTCGTTCAGCCGCCGCGACTGGCCCAGGACCAGCCCGGCAGGGGCGGCGGTGAGGATGGCCAGCAAGGTGCTGGCCGCCACCCGCCACAGCGAAGCCAGGAAATGCTCCAGCAGCCCATTGCTCAGGCCGTTCCAGAAAGCGGCGGCCACCAGCAGCGGGGTGGGCAGGATGGGCTGGTTTACCAGCCAGGCGATGGCCTCCCAGGCCAGCAGCAGCGCCAGAGTGGCCAGCAAAAGGTCGCGTTTCTTCATGATTGCTCCAGGCGGCCGCGCAAGTCTTTGCACAAGGCGGTGTAAGCCACAGAGTCGCGGTACGCCGGTTGGGTGACCCCCGGGTTGTCGATGATCTGTGCGGCCTGGTTGGGCGGCCGGCCGAGCAGCAGGATCTTCTGGCCCAGGACGGCGGCTTCTTCGATGGCGTGGGTCACGATCACCAGGGTCAGGCCGGCCTCTTTCCATAGCTCCAGCGCCAGGCTTTGCAGGCTTTCGCGGGTGGGAGCGTCCAGAGAGGAGAACGGCTCGTCCATCAACAACAGGTCGGGCTGCAGCGCCAGGGTGCGGGCGATGGCCGTGCGCTGGCGCTGCCCGCCGGAAACGTGCCCCGGGTATTGGTCGGCGTAGGGCAGCAGCCCCAGCCGCTCCAGCCAGGCGTCCACGTTTAGGGTGCGCACGTAATCGCGCGGGGCGTGGACGCCGTCGGGACCGTACAGGTTGCGGATGCGCAGCCCCAGGCGGGCGTTTTCACGGATGGTGGCCCAGGGCAGCAGGCCGTAATCCTGGATGATCAGCCCGGTCTGCGGGCGGGGGCGGGTCAGCGGCTGGCCATCCACGCCCACCCGGCCTTTTTGCGGCGCCAGCAGGCCGGCCAGGATGGAAAGCAGCGTGCTCTTGCCGCAGCCCGACGGCCCCAGGACCGCCCAGGCCTCTCCGCGGGCAACGTTCCAGGAGAAACCCTGGAACACGGCCGTCGCGCCGGGGTAGGCAAAATCCATCTGTTCTACGGCGATCATTGCGTCTCGCTCAGGGCAGCAGACTGCCGTTCACGCAGTCCTGGTAAGACAGGTCCTGGCTGAGGTAGCCTTTTGCCTGGGCCCACGCCAGGGTGTCCTGGAATTGGGACTCGTCTGGCACGCCGGCGGTGGGGTAGGTGGGAACCTGGACCGCACCGGCGACGGGCGCCGGCACCATGTTCTGCTCCACCATCAGGTCGCTGTATTGCTGCGGGTCCTGGTTGATCAGCGTGGTGGCCTCTTCGATGGCGGCCAGGAAGGCCTTGACCGCGTCGGGTTGTTCGTCGATCATGGCTTTGCGGAAAGAGATCACGCTGTAACTGTATTCGGGGTGCTGGCGGTCGTCCAGGACCAGGGTAGCGCCCTGTTGCAAGGCCAGGGTGGTAAACGGCTCGGGCAGCATGGCGGCTTTTAGCTCGCCGCTGGCCAGCAGCGACATCCGGTCGGGGATCTTGGGGATGGCCACGTTCTGGATCTCGGCGCTCGAGAGGCCTTCGGCCGCCAGCAGGCGGTCGGTGAGGTATTCGATCACCGTGGCCTGCGAGACGCCCACGGGCACGTCCTTCAGGCCATCCACGTCCTGGATGCCCGAGTTGCCGGCCACCAGGATGGAGAACAATGCCTGGTCAGCGGTGGCCGTGCGGGCGTAACGTACGGCCTGGGCCTGGATCTGGTCCTGGTTGAGGAACATCACCGAGACGAGCTCGTTGACCATTACGTCGGCCTGGCCGGCGCTGATCAGCTGGTCGCGTTCGGGGGCCGAACCGACGGGCAGCAGCTCGACGTCCAGATTGTGTTTGGCGTACAGCCCTTCGGTTTGGGCCACGACCATGGGCAAAACGTCCAGCACGGGTAGGACGGCGGCGCGAATTTTAACCGGTCCGGCGGGTTGGGCCGGAGCGCAGGCCGCCAGCAGCAGGCTGGTGGTGAGGAGCAGCAGCAAGGCGGCAGAAATGGTTTTTTTCATGGAAACCTCGAAGGTTACGCTTTGTATAGGGCCAAAGCGGGAATAAAGAGTAACTACTCAGTCTGAGAAGAAAGGTTCTCCGATTTTGGGGGTGAATGGGCTGCGAAGCAGCCCATTCACCCCCAAAATCGGGCTTCTTTGCGCTAACGGCTGAGTGGTTACAATAAAGAGATCTAATTTCTCTGATCTCTATCGGAATTATAACCGATCCAATCCTGGAAGGCCTCCTGCCGGTGCGGCAACTACAGGGCTTTTCTTAAGCCGGGGGCCGGCTTGTCCCGGCTCTTTTATTGACATACACACTAATTCAATTTTTACCGGTAATTAATTCCATTTTTATGTGCATAGAACCTGTACTGAGGTAGATTCAAATCAAGAAGTTTACAGATTGTTTTACTGGTTGAAAAACATACATCGCAGGTGAGCGGAGCCTTTGCAATCGGGCTCCGCTCGCTTTAACCTCCTTTGGATTACCATAAAAGTCGCAGCTTTCGAACGGGCATTTCCCCTGACGGTGGCGGTACCGGGCGAGGTCAGCCTTTGAGCGCCCCGGCCAGAATGCCACGGATGAAATAGCGGCCCAACAGCAGGAAGAACAGCATGGGAATGGCCACGGCGATCAGGGCGGCGGCCATCTGCAGGTTGTACAACACCAGGGTGGTGCCCTTGGCCTCGGCCATGACCACCTGGATAGTCTGCGTGGTGCGCGACGACAGGGTCAGGGCCAGGAAGAACTCGTTCCACACCTGGGTAAAAACGATGATGGCCACCGAGGTGTAGGCCGGCAAGGAAATGGGGACCACGATGTTGAAGAAGGTCTGCACTCGCGAGGCGCCGTCTACTTCGGCGGCCTCTTCCAGCTCGCGAGGGATGGAGAGAAAGAACGTGCCCATCAAGACGCTGGCCAGGGGCACGTTCAGAATCAGGTAGCTGAAGATCAGCCCGCCGTACGACTGGCTGAGCCCGGTGCGCGCCATCAGGATGGAGAGGGGGATGATGACTACCTGGTAAGGCAGGTAAAGGCCGATGCCGACCAGGATGAACAGCACCCGTGCAAACCTGGAACGCGAGCGGCTGAGATAATAGCCCCCCAGGCCGCCAATAAAAGCGGCCAGGGCGGTGACCGAGAAGGAAATGATCACCGAGTTGACCATACGGGGGAACATCTCGCTGCGGAAGCGCTGGCTGCCAAACAACACTTCGAGGTAATTGTTCCACTGCGGGTTGGTGGTGGGGACCAGGTAACTGCCCTGGTTGATCTCTTCGATAGACTTGAGCGAGGTGACGATCATCACGTAGATGGGCAGCAGGTATGCGATGCTGAGCACGACCAGCACCAGAATGACCAGCAGGCGGATGGAAGGGCTTTTGCTTTTCATTCAAACCATTTCCTGAGTGCATAGAGGGTGTAGGGAATGACCAGAATAAAGGCCATGAAGAAGATGATGACCCCCAGGCCGGCCCCGGCGGAGACCAGGTGCTGCTGGAAGGTGGTGATCCACATGTTCAACGCCAGGACGTCGGTAGAGATGCCTGGCCCGCCGTAGGTGACGATGAACACGATGTCGAACACCTTGAGGGTCGAGATCAGCAACAGCGAGACCAGGATGAGCAGGCCGGAACGGATGTTGGGGATGATGATGGAGACCAGGATGCGCAGCCGTGAGGCCCCGTCGACCCTGGCGGCCTCGATCAGCTCTTGCAGCTCCGTGGTCCTGAACGAGGACTGGATGATGATCACCGAGAAGCCCAGGTACTGCCAGATGAAGATCAAGACCAGCCAGTAGGTGGCCGTGGTGGGGTTGGTGGCGTAGCGAAAAGGGGCGTCGATGCCGATACCCCGCAGCAGGGTGTTGAACACCCCGCGCTGTGGTTCGTACATCCAGGACCAGATGGTGCCGGTGACGATAAAGGACATGGCCACCGGGTAGAGGATCAGCGTGCGGATGTACGACTCGATCCTGGGGAACGGGGTCAGCTCCAACAGGTAAGCCAGCAGGATGGCGATGACCACCGTGGGCACCACGCCGGCGATCAGCCATTTCAGGTTGTTGAGCACGTCCACTTCGAAACGCGGCTGGGCCACCAGGAACTGGTACCACTTCAGGCCGGTGAGCTGATAATTGGGAGCGATGGTCTTCCAATCCGTAAAGGATACGTAGATAGTCCAGAGGAGCACCACGTATAAGAGGATGATAAAGAACAGGATGGGTACGACAAATACAATGATTTCAGAGAACGAAAGGCTGCCTCTGCGGCGCATGGGTTTGGGTGTGGTCATCGTGATTACCTTGTGGTTTGAACTGCGGGCAGGAACCCAGGGAACCCGGCAGGTCATATCGAGGGCGGAAAATAAAAACCAGGGATGCATACAGGCGTATGCATCCCTACCTGCTTCAAGTGGGGGGCCGGTTAATGCTTGACAGGGCGAACTTGACGGGCGCGCTCACGGCCACGCGTACCAGGCTGAGGCATTCTTGACGTCGTAGGTGGTCATCATGTTGGCCACATCCTGGATAGCCTGGTCGACATCCGGCTGGACGAGGAAGGCGGAGATGATGTCCCAGTAGGCCGACTGGGCCGTGGCGGGCAGGATACTGCCGTGCTGGTCCAGGATCAGCTTGTCGGGATTGTCGCGGACAAAGCCCTGCATCTCCTGGCGGATTGGATCGGGGAACTCGCTGGGGTCGATGTCGGTGCGGGCGAACAAACCACCCTGGATGACGTCGGTGGGGATTTGCAGCTCTGGCGAGGCTACCACCCGCAGCCAGTCGAGCGTGGCTTCGGGATCGGGCGCTTTGACGGTGATGCCGTAGGTGTCCGGGTGGAAGAGCAAAATGCGCTCCGGGTCCTGCGGGAAGGTCAGCGCGCCAAAGTCTACGTCCGGCTGCCAGTTCGAGCCCTGGGTGAAGGCGCCGATGGCCCAGGTGCCCATCAAGGTCATGGCCGCCTGTTCGGCGCCCACCAGGCCGACGGCCTGGTCCCAGGTCAGCCCGGAGTGGTCACTGTTGATATAGGGGACGAGCTGCTGGAATTTCTCGAGCGCAGAGCGGTAGACGGGATCGTTGGCGACGTCGATCTCGCCTTTGTACAGCTGGACGTAATATTCAGCCCCGCCCTCTTCCAGCAAAATGCTGTCGAAGACGAAGGCGTCGCCCCATTTCTCCTTGGAACCCAGCCCCAGGCAGACCATGTCGGGCGCGGCCGTCTTCAGTGCCTCGCAGGTGGACACCAGCCCGGCGAAGTTGGTGGGCGGGGTGAGGTTATTGTCGTCGAACAATTTTTTGTTGTAATACAGGATGTTCTGGATGTGCATGTTGAGCGGGACCACGTAGGGATGCCCGTCGACCGTGACGGCCTTGGCCAGTGGACCAGGAACGACCGAGGCGTAATCCAGCTCCTGCCACAGGTCATCCAGGGGTTCCAGCACACCGCTGTCAACGTAGTTCTTCAATTCCGCGCCGCCCAGGGTCTGGAACGTGTCTGGATAGTCGCCGGCCGCGATCCGCGATTGCAACACCACGCGCTGGTTGACGCCACCGCCGCCCGGGTTCGGGTTTTCGACGACTTCGATGTCGGGATAGGCGTCTTTCAGGGCGGCGAACATGGCGTCGGCGGCTTCACGTTCGCCGGGCGCCGTCCACCAGTGATAGATTTCTAGCTGGCGGGCGCCCATGGAGGTTTCCCCCTCTGTGGTACCCATGGTAGGCTCCATGGGCATTTCCTCGGTTGCCGTGGGCTCGGCCGGCATGGGTTGGGTCTCTTCAGCGGGCTGGGTGGCCGCGGGCGCCTGGGTGACCGGGGCGCAGGCTGCCATCAGCAAGCTGAAGACGACCAGGCCTGAAAACAGGATCATCAGTTTCTTTGACATATTCTTCCCTCCAGAAACTATTGAGTAGGTCGTGCCTTTGTTCAATAGAGAACACTGACCAGGCAGCCAGAGAAGGACATTCCTTATCTCCTGCCCGGTTTGCAAGGGAAATGTATGAAATTAACTGTGATGAACTGTAATTAGGGAGAAAGACGCCGCGCCTGTTCAGGCTGGCGTATTGAAGAGTGTTTCCGGTGCGGACTGCTCTTCCCTATAGTCAAACGATGGACTGTGTTTGCTTATATCTTCTGGCCCCTTATCCAATACTGTAGCACAACCGGGATTAAGAGTCAATCAATGCTCATTGGGGTG
>JAAZNB010000281.1 GCA_012798515.1 Chloroflexota bacterium | reverse complement strand
GGGGAGGTGCAGGAGGGGGTGTTTTTGGCCGGCACGCGCCCGAAGCGAAAGCCAACTTTCACGCTCCCGCGCGGATCATTGGGGTATGCCCGAGACGGTGCGGGTAAGCCGGCATGCTTTGCTGGCCGTGTTCGGTCGGGCATGGAAGCCCGACCTGCTAAAAGAAAATGGTCATTTTTTCCCCTATCGGGGCACTTTGGAAGCCCGACCTGCTAATGGAAGGGGCTCTACGGCCAATGGACGCCGCCTGACTTCACGCCCCGTGAACTGTCCGTGCACAATCTCGAGCAGGGCTACCCCCTTGGGCTATTCTTCCAGGGTCGTCAGGTCTCCCTCCGGCATTCCCAGGGCGCGCGCCTTGAGCACGCGACGCATGATCTTGCCGCTACGCGTCTTGGGCAGCTGCTGCACGACCTCGATGCGCTCCGGGTTGGCAATCGGGCCGATCTCGTGCACCACGTGAGCTTTGAGCTCGTTGATCAACGCTTCCGATGACTCCACCCCGCTGCGCAGGATCACGTAAGCGTGGATGGCGTTGCCCTTGACCTCGTGCGGCAGCCCGATGGCGGCCGCTTCGGCCACGGCGGCGTGACTGACCAGGGCGCTCTCGATCTCAGCCGTCCCCAGGCGGTAACCGGAGACCTTGATGACGTCGTCCACGCGGCCAATGACCCAGAAATAACCGTCGGCGTCCTTGCGGGCGCTGTCCCCGGTGAAATACAAGCCCGGGTAGCGGCTCCAGTACTGCTGCACATAACGCTCGGGGTCCTTGTAGATGGTGCGCAGCATGGCCGGCCAGGGCCGCTTGAGCACCAAAAAGCCCTCCTCGCCGGGAGCGGCCGGCTGGCCGTGTTCGCTGTAGACGTCCGCCTCCACACCCGGGAAGGCAAAGGTGGCGCTGCCGGGCTTCAAAGCCGTCTCCGGCAAGGGCGTGATCATGAACATGCCGGTCTCGGTCTGCCACCAGGTATCCATGATCGGGCAGCGCTCCTTGCCGATCACGCGGTAATACCAGCGCCAGGCCTCGGGGTTGATCGGCTCACCCACGCTGCCCAGCAGGCGCAGCGACGACAGGTCGTGGCGGTTGGGCCAGGCCTCGCCAAAGCGCATCAGGCCGCGAATGGCGGTCGGGGCCGTGTACAGCACGTTGATGCCATATTTCTCGACCATCGACCACCAGCGATTGGGATAAGGGTAGGTCGGGGCGCCCTCGTACATGAAACTGGTCACGCCCAGCAGCAGTGGCCCGTAGACGATGTAGCTGTGGCCGGTGATCCAGCCCGGGTCGGCGGCGCACCACCAGCGATCCTCCTCTTTGAGGTCGAAGACCCACTTCAAGGTCGTACCCACCCCCACCATGTAGCCACCGTGGGTGTGCACGATAGCCTTGGGTTTGCCGGTGGTGCCGGAGGTGTACAGCATAAACAGCGGATCCTCGGCGTCCATCACTTCGGTCTCGCAGCGCGAATTTCCGTTGGCCGAGCGGGCCACCGGCAGGGACATCAGGTCGTGATACCAGTAATCCCGGCCCGATTCCATAGGCACCTCGTGGGCGGTGCGCCTGACCACGATGACGTGCTCGACCGACCCGGCCCGCCGGATGGCCTCGTCGGTGATCTTCTTCAGCTCCACGATCTTGCCGTTCATGTACCCGCCATCGCAGGTGATCACCACGTTGGACTGGCTGTCCTCGATGCGCCCGTGCAGCGCCTCTACCGAAAAACCACCATAGACCACCGAATGCACCGCGCCGATCTTGGCGCAGGCCAGCATGGCCACCGGCAGCTCCGGGACGCGCCCCATGTAGATGGTCACCCGGTCGCCTTTGCGCACTCCCATACTGCGCAGCACGTTGGCGAACATACACACTTCCCGGTTGAGGGCATGGTAGGAAAACGTGCGCACTTCGCCTTTTTCGCCCTCCCAGATGAGGGCCAGCTTGTTGCGCCGCCAGCTCTGGACGTGGCGGTCCAGGCAGTTGGCTACAATATTGACTTTGGCGCCCACAAACCACTGGTAAAAAGGCGCCTGGCTCTCGTCCAGCACCTTTTCCCAGGGGGCATACCATTCATACTCTTCAGCTCGCGCCGCCCAGAAACCGGCGAGGTCCCTGGCGGCGTCTTGTGCCTGTGCTGCCCGATCCTTGATGTAGGCGGCGGTGAGTGTGTCGGGAGAAGGCTGGTACAGCTCGTGCGTCTCTTGATCCACAGATGGTGTAGACATGGACTGACCCCTTTCTCGTCTATTGTGTCTGCTAGCACACGTGTATAGATTATAAAATCCATCCATATTATAGCAATTGCACAATTAATCGCATATCGAGATTGCAGCCACGCTCCGGCACACCAGAAAATCGATTTACAAGTGGAGCAAGGGAGGGTGTTGTGCACTTAAAGGACATGGTCCATGCGGTCAACAAAGGATTTGAGCATCAGCATGGCCAACGCCAGACAGGTCAAGCCTGCCAGGGTTCGCGATAGGG
>JAAZNB010000280.1 GCA_012798515.1 Chloroflexota bacterium | reverse complement strand
TGCAAAGAAACCAATGTCGTTGACTTTATCCGGCCAGTTAGCTGCAATCGTGGGCACTACCTGTGTAAGCATAGGGTACTGGGCCACATCGCCGTTGGCCAGCATTTCCAGGCCCTGTTCGAACTTGGTGGTCGCGGAATCCGGTTGGTACCAATCTTTTTCATAACCTTCTTGTAGGTGCTCGAACCCGGCCATAGCTGCCGGGATATCTGCGTATTTCGCTTTGTTGGCAGTATAGTCATCAGCAAAGGCAGGGACGGCCTGAGCGACGTTGTAGTTATCAGCCAACACGAAGAGTTGAGCAGTCCAGGTATCTCCGTAGGTTTGGAGCACCGGCGGAATGCCGGCTGCTTTTAGGGCTTCGTTGTTGGATTGGAACTCTTCCCAGGTCGTCGGCACACTGAGTCCAACCTGTTCATAAACCTTCTTGTTGTACAACACACCGCCAGCGCTGGCATATCCAACAGGCACACCGAAAGTACCGCCATTTTGTGAGACAGTGGGGATGAATGATGCGACGATGTTCTCCATAAAGGGCTCTTGAGACAGGTCGACCAGTGTTTCAGATGGATGCAGCGCCTGAAGTAAAGAACCCGAATTGTAGTAGAAAATGTCATTCATCTCACCCGTAGCAAGACGGGTTTTAACAAGGTTATCGATTTCCGTACCACCGGCAGCGGATACTTCGATATCGAAGGTCACGTTTGGATGCAGTGCAGTGTAGGCATCGGTGAGCGCGTTGATCATCAACGCATCGTTCTGGTTTTGCGCGCCAAGCAGGCTCAAAGTCACCGGTTCAGCTGCCTCCATGGTGGGGGCTTCTTCGGCAGTAGGTTCACTGGGTGATTCATCTTGTGGAACGGATGTGGCTTGGGCCTGGGGGGTGTCGTTTGCCACAGGAGCGGCTGTGGGGGTGGCGGCCGGCGAGCAGGCGGCTAACAACAAGACAAAAAGCAGTATTACGCTCATTAACTTAATGAGCATGGATCTATTGTTCATCGTACTCCTCCAAATCTTCGAGAAAAAACGGGGTGTTGAAGTGAGCTACAACTGAGTTACAATAGAAACGAAGCGGTTCATTTGATCAAGCCATAAATTGGAGTCTCCTTTCTCGTACGAATTCTGATTCCCTGCTGGCCGCGGGTTCAGTTCTGAGTAAATGACTCATTCCATGGTTTGGAAATGCAGGTTTCTACCTGTATTAGGATGGGCCGCTTTTATTATTCCGGTGCTTCTCCGGTTGAATCACGGATAATCAATTTTGCGGGTACTGTGTATCGTTGTAGGGGGTAATCAGGTTTTTGAATACGGGTAAGTAATAACTCAAACGCTTTCTTGCCCAAATTGACAGCATCTTTCGAAACGGTTGTCAGGCGCGGCACCATGTAATTAGACATCGGAATATTGTCATAACCGACTACCGATAGATCCTTGGGTATTTGCAACCCTGCGTCAGCTGCCGCACGATAAACGCCGATTGCCAGAAGATCATTAACAGCTATGATGGCGGTCGGTCTGGCGGGGTGATGGAGTAACCTGGCCGCAGCCTGGTATCCATCCTCGATTGTTGGACCACATTCCACCAATAAACTATGGTCTACAACTAACCCTGCCTTATGCTGGCTATCCAGGTATGGGAGCAAACGGTCCTTGGCATGTTCGTGGGCCGAAACGCCGTAAACCATCCCAATACGCCGGTGACCGAGATCGAGCAGGTACTTCATTACCTCGGACGTTGCATCTTGATAATCCGAGAGAGCTCCATCCACGCCATACCAGCCGCTCAACTCGACGATGGGGAATTTGCGTTTAACCAGCTGGTTGAGCAGTGCATTGGCCTCGCTGGATTCGAGGATAAATGAGCTGGCAAGGATCAACCCATCGATTCGCTGCCGCGTCAGATCCCTAAAATTGATCAAACTACCTTCATCATTTAAATCTGTATTAGAGATGAGTAGGTGATAGCCGTTCTCTACGGCAATTTCCTCTATTCCAATTACATAATCTGCATAATGGGGGTTACGAATATCGGTAATCACAAAAGCAATGGTTTTGGTGGCCCCAGAACGAAGCGCCTGGGCGCGGGCATCTGGTTCATAACCGAGATCGGCGATGGCTTTTAATACACGCTGTTTGGTTGCCAAAGAAATCGGAACCCGGTCGTTGGGCACTCCATTTAACACAAAAGAAACTGTGGATCTGGAAACGCCTGCTCGTTTAGCTACATCTAATTGGGTTGGCCGTTTCATTTGGATGCCTGAAATGATCTTGTCGTTATGTAAACCTGGCGGGGCAATTCACACGTGTTAGCTAACACGTGTTAGTAACTTATAAAAATAGTAGCATTAACCGAAGTGGAAGTCAATAGAAGTTTTGGTTATCCATTCCATCCAATACAGTCTGCCCCCATACCGTGGGCCAAAATGCAGCGCACTTTACTGCAAATGTAAAAACCTGTTTGGTACTGCCCCAACGCACTCAAAATTCTTCCGTCGCCGGCTTTGCGGAATGACCCCGTTGCAAAACGATCCACCCCTTGACATCTGCCTTGAATCAACGATAATTAAGGCATCACAGGATCGAATGGCTGTGACGGAGGAAAGTAGACTGTTGGAAGCCGACAGGGAGGCCGGGGCAAAGACTGCGACCCCGACCCGGACGAAGCCAGCCGAAGTTCCCTCCCGAGCCGCCCGGGTGAACACCTGGTAAGGGAGAGTAGTCTGGGCCGCCGTTGCGCAGCGTTATC
This sequence comes from Chloroflexota bacterium, assembly GCA_012798515.1. Lineage (GTDB taxonomy): Bacteria > Chloroflexota > Anaerolineae > Anaerolineales > Anaerolineaceae > JAAZNB01. Next base: position 4,324 of record JAAZNB010000280.1, on the reverse strand, counting down.
CGGCGCAACCAATCACCGGTGCAAACCGGCCGTTGGGCAGAGTGGGCTGGAAAACCAGCCAATAAGGGTGGTACCGCGGAGAACTCCCGTCCCTGAACTATGGGATGGGTCGTTTTTTTAATCACACTGTCTGGATGCAGTGTCAGGAGGTTCAATGAGTGTAGAGGTGAATTTGATACAGGAGTTGGAAAACATCGAACGCAGCGGCCTGGAGGCCTTAGCCGGTGTGAAAGACGAGGCCGCGCTGCAAGCCTGGCGCATCGCCCACCTGGGACGCAGCGCCCCGGTCATGCAGGTGTTCTCCCGCCTGGGACAGGTGCCCAAGGAACAGCGCGCCACGATCGGCCAGCGCGCCAACCAGGCCAAGCAGAAACTGGAAGCGGCGCAAGCCGAGCTGGAACAGGCCCTCAAACAGGCCGCCCTGGAGCATTCGCTGGAGAACATGCGCCTGGATGTGACCCTGCCCGGGCGCACCCCGGACCACGGCCGCCTGCACATCGTGACCCAGACCTTGCGCGAGATCTACAAGATCTACGCCGAGATGGGGTTCCAGGTCTACCGCTCGACCGACGTGGAGTCAGACGATTACAACTTCACGCTGTTGAACATGCCCGCTTACCATCCGGCGCGGGACATGTGGGACACCTTCCACACCACCCGCCCGGGCGTCATCCTGCGCACGCACACCTCTCCCGGGCAGATCCACGTCATGCACGAGCGCTGCCCCGAGCCCATCCGGGTTATCCTGCCCGGGATGGTGTATCGTTACGAACAGATCAGCGCCCGGTCGGAAATTCAATTCAACCAGGTCGAGTTGTTGGTCGTGGGCCAGAAGATCACCTTTGGTGACATGAAAGGCACCCTGCTGGATTTCGCCCGCAAGTTGTTCGGCAAAGAAGTGCGCAGCCGCCTGCGCCCATCTTACTTCCCCTTCACCGAACCCAGCGCCGAGATGGACATCGAGTGCTTCGTGTGCGGCGGCGCCGGCTGCCCGGTATGTAAACAATCCGGCTGGCTGGAAATCCTCGGCTGTGGCATGGTCCACCCGGTGGTGCTGCAAAACGGCGGTTACGATCCGCAGCAGTTCTCCGGGTTCGCCGCCGGCCTGGGCATCGAGCGTATTGCCCTCCTGCGCCACCGCATCACCGACATCCGCTACTTCTGGCAAAACGATATACGCTTCCTGGAGCAGTTCTAACCATGTATGTACCTCTTTCCTGGATTAAAGATTACGTAGACATCGACCTTCCGCTCGACGAGCTGGCCAGGGTTCTGACCATGACCGGCCTGGAAGTGGATTCGATCCGGGTGGTGGGCCTGCCCCTGCCCGAGGGATATGAAGAGAACCATCAAGCCGGCAATACCAAGCGCCACGAATTCAAGATCACCGGGCTCCCCTGGAGCCGGGAGCACTTCGTGGTGGCCCAGGTTGACGAAGTGATGCCGCACCCCAACGCCGATCGCCTGGTGCTGTGCCGCCTGAACGACGGCGTCCAGGACCTGGTGGTCCTCACCGGAGCGCCTAACCTGTATCCCTACAAGGGCCAGGGGCCCCTGCCCCAACCCATCAAAGTGGCCTACGCCCGCGAAGGCGCCCGCCTGTACGATGGGCACCAGCCCGGCCAGGTGTTGACTACCCTGAAACGCGCCAAGATCCGCGGCGTGGAATCCTTCTCCATGGTTTGCTCGGAGAAAGAACTGGGCATTTCCGAAGAACACGAAGGCATCATCCTCCTCGATCCCGACGCGCCCACCGGCCAGGCCCTGGCCGATTACATGGGCGACGCCGTGTTCGAGATCTCCATCCTGCCCAACATGATCCGCAACGCCTGCGTGCTGGGTGTGGCGCGCGAGATCGCCGCCCAGACCGGTAAACCGCTGCACAAGCCCGTCGTCCAACGCCACGGCAGCGGCCCGGACATTGCCGGCCAGGTCGATATCCGCATCACCGACCCGGATCTCAACCCGCGCTTTGTCCTCGGCATGGTGCGCAACGCCGAACCCAAAGAAAGCCCCTACTGGGTACAGCGCAGGCTGCGCCTGGCCGGTATGCGCCCCATCAACAGCATCGTCGATGCCACCAACTACGTCATGCTGGTGTACGGTGAGCCGCTGCACGCCTTCGATTACGACACCCTGGTGCAGCGCGCCGGTGGCAAAGCCCCCACCATCATCACCCGCGCCGCCGACCCGGGAGAACACCTGATGACCCTGGATGGCGTCGAACGCACCCTGGATGATGAGACCATCGTGGTGGCCGACACCGCCGGCACGCTTTCTCTGGCCGGCGTCATGGGCGGCATGGAGAGCGAGGTCACCGACAACACCTGCAACGTACTGCTGGAAGGCGCTTGCTGGAACTTTGTCAACGTGCGGCGCACGGTCAGCCGGCAGCGCCTGGCTTCAGAGGCCGGCTACCGCTTCGCCCGCGGCATCCACCCGGCCCTGTCCGAAGACGGCGTCCGCCTCGGGTTGGACTGCATTGCCGCCTGGAGCGGGGGCGAAATCGCCAGCGGGCTGGTCGACGCCTACCCCAAACCGGCCATCGACCCCCTGGTGACCATCACGCCCGCCGAAGTGGAGCGCTCCCTGGGCATCCAGCTGTCCGCCGAGCTGATCGCCGACCTGCTCACCCGCCTGGAGTTCACCTGCCGGGTCGAAGACGGGGCGGTCGTCGCCCAGACCCCGGCCCACCGCCTGGACATCGGCGAAGGGCTGATCGGCAAAGCCGACCTGCTGGAAGAGATTGCCCGCATGTACGGTTACGACCGCATCCCTGCCACCCGCCTGGCCGACAGCCTCCCCCCCCAGCGGCGTAACATGACCCTGGAGCGCGAAGAGAAGGTGCGCGACATCCTGGCCAACCTCGGGCTGCAAGAGGTCATCACTTACCGCATGACCCATCCGGAACACGAGGCCCGGCTGCTTCCGTCTGCACCCACCGCTGACCTGGCCTACGTGACTTTACAAAACCCCATCACGCCCGACCGCAGCGTAATGCGCAGGAACCTGCTCGCCTCGGTGATGGACGTGGTGGAACACAACATCCGTATCCGGGAACGTTTGGCCCTGTTCGAGGTCGCCCCGGTATTCATCCCACAGTCCGGCCAGGACCTGCCCGACGAACCGCTCCAGCTGGCCATCGTGCTCAGCGGGCTGCGGTATTTACCCGCCTGGGACCGGCCGGAAAAGCAGCTCATGGATTTCTACGACATGAAGGGGATCGTGGAAAGCCTGTTAGACGCCCTGCACGTCGGCCAGGCCACCTTCCAGCCCACCGGCGATTTCCCCACCTATCATCCCGGGAAATGCGCCCAGATCCTGCTGGGTGAAGTGGCCGTGGGTGTGTTTGGCGAGCTGCATCCGCTGGTGAAAGAGCATTTCGACCTCGGCCAGGCTCCCCTGCTGGCGGCTGAGATCGACCTGGGCGTGTTGTTGGACGCCGTGCCGCTGCGCCACGAGGCCGAGCCGGTGCCGGTCTTCCCGCCCGTGCTCGAAGACATCGCCGTGATCGTCGACGAGGATCTGCCGGCCCAACGCGTGGTGGACGTTATCCGCCAGGGCGGCGGCAAGCTGCTCAAGGACGTGCGCCTGTTCGACATCTATCGCGGCGACCAGATCGGCGCGGGCAAGAAAAGCCTGGCCTATAGCCTCACCTACCTGGCCGAAGACCGCACCCTCACCGACAGCGAAGCCACCAAGGTGCGCCAGCGTATCATCCGCCGCCTGGAGGATGAGCTGGGCGTCAAACTGCGCAGCTGACATCCTCACCCAGACGCATGCAATTTACAGGGCGGCCCCACCGTGGGCCGCCCTGTTGTTATCTTCTCTGAAGTTGTTCCGTTTACAGCCTGTCACGGCCGGCCAGGGGGTGTTATGAACTTAAAGGACATGGGCCATGAGGCGAATATAGGATTTGAGCATCAGCATGGCAAACGCCAGATCAGCCAAGCCAACCTACGCCGGTCTCCCCGTGCCGCAGAGCATGGCGCTTGAAATCGCCACTTCTATTAGCAGGTCGGGCTTCCATGCCCGACCGAACACGGCTGGCAAGGGGTGCCGGCTTACCCGCACCGCCTCAGGCATACCTCGGTAATCCGCGTGGGAGCGTGAAATCCCACCTCTATTAGCAGGTCGGCCTTCCATTATGCCCCGAATGGGGTAAAGTGCCCCGCAGGGGTGCGCCCGACCGAACACGGCCAGCAAAGCATGCCGGCTTACCCGCACCGTCTCGGGCATACCCCAATGATCCGCGCGGGAGCGTGAAAGTTGGCTTTCGCTTCGGGCGCGTGCCGGCCAAAAACACCCCCTCCTGCACCTCCCC
>JAAZNB010000279.1 GCA_012798515.1 Chloroflexota bacterium | reverse complement strand
TCTGGCTGGGGACCAGCCTGGCCGGCAGCGCCCTGGCCGGGCTGCTCGGCGCCCGCCTGAACCGCCGCGTGCGCAGCGCATCTACGCCGGCCTATACCCGGCGCATCGGCCTCTTCTGGGGGCTCCTGATCCTCTACTGCATGGCCGTGCTGGCCGTGGTCTGGCCGGTGGATGGGAAGCAGGTGACCCTGCTAATCATCCTATTCATCATGATCGGCCAGCTGGCCATGGGGCTGCTGTTCTCCTTCTCGGCCACCTGGTGGGCGCTGCCGGTTACGGCCCTGGCGCTGGCCGGTTACTTCTGGGTGCCGGCCTTCTTCTACCTGTGGATGGGCGTCCTGGTGGGTGGGGGCATGATCGCCCTGGGCGTGTACATCCGGTTGAGGTGGTAGGCCATGGCCGGATTGAATGAAATCATCCACCAACCGGTCCGTTTGCGCATCATGGCTGCCCTGGTGGCCCTGGAGGATGGCAGCGAAGTGGACTTCACCTACCTGCGCGGCCTGCTGGAGGTCACCGATGGCAACCTGGGCGCCCACCTGCGCAAACTGGAAGAAGCCGGCTACATCGCCGTTACCAAGACCTTTGTCGAGCGCAAGCCGCGTACCTACGTGGCGGCAACGCCCCAGGGACGCCGGGTTTTTCAGGAACACGTGGCGGCCCTGGAGGAGATATTGAAGGGGCAGTGAGGGATTGACCCCAGAGTGGGCCCGGCAATGACGGATAGCAGTGGAGCAACCTGGGCCGCGGTCGCCACGCAATATTTGCCCCGGGAGGGGCACGGCCCGCCGTCCGTCAGACGGCCGCAGAAAGTGTGAACCCAATGAAAGTGCTCAAAATGGTTGCAATCCTGCTCGCGGTGCTCGTCCTGATACTGGCTATTTGTTTCCTGGCACCACCCCGGGTCAGCGTCTCGGGCGTCCCGGAGGGATTCACCGAGCAACAATTCGACACCGGGGAAGTGATCTTGAACTACGTGGAAGGGCCGGACAACGGCACGCCGCTGCTGTTGATCCCCGGGCAGATGGAATCCTGGCAGGGGTATAAACTGGTCATGCCTGAGCTGGCCAAAAATCATCACGTCTTCTCCGTCGACCTGCGCGGGCACGGGAAATCGAGCCGTACCCCGGGGCAATATTCCTACAACATCTGTGGCCACGACCTGGAACTGTTTCTGAAAGGCGTGGTTAAAGAGCCGGCCATTGTCTCGGGATTGTCTTCCGGGGGCGTGCTGGCCGTGTGGCTGGGCGCCAACGCCCCTGAGTCGGTCCTGGCGATCGTCGCCGAGGACCCGCCCATGTTCTCTTCCATGTGGCCCAGGGTCAGGGAAGAAAAGTACATGACGTACATGTTCCAGGCTGCGGTGGACACCCTCGGCAGCCCGCAGGGGCGTGACCTGGAAGCCTACCTCTCCCGCATGGGCATTCCCCAGGAAGGCAAGGACGAGCTGCTGTTGATCCCGGCGCCCATTGCCAGAGGTTTCGTGACCCTGTTCAAGATCGTGCAGGCCATCAAGCCCAACCGGCCCTACGACGCCCCGTTCCTGTCGTACGAGATGCGCGCCGGGGTGAAATTCTTCATGGAGTACGACGTGGACTTTTCGCGGGCGACCATCGACGGGCGGCTGAGCCAGGGGTTCGACCCGCAGGAAGCCCTGCGCCAAGTGGAGTGTCCCATGCTGCTGCTCCAGGCCTCCTGGTCCCGGGACAAGACCTGGGGACTGCTGGGCGCCATGGACGATCAGGACGTCGGGAAGATCCGTTCCCTGGTCAAGGACGTCCGCTATGCCCACATCGATTCCGGGCACGGTATTCACATCGGCGAGCCGCAGTGGTACCTGGAGCAGGTCAACAGCTTCCTGGAGGAGGCCGTCCCGGCGAGCTGACCGGCGCCGCCGGTTTCCGCTCCAATCGCAGGGAACTTTTATGAGCCCGCCTGGCGGCCACTGCCTGCGGCGGGTGACCTGGCCTCGGCCCGTGCCGCTGCGGCGCGGGCCGAGGCTTTCCCTTCCGGAAAAAGCGCGCCGTCCGGCTTGTCCAAACGGGGGGACGGGGCTACAATGAAACAGGAATTCACTCCCCGCTATTCTTTTGTGCGACTTTCCTTTTCCCCGCGATATCGAACCGGTATGAGCCCAACCGACCCGATCATCAGGACGAAGCTGCGCCTGCCCTTTACCCGACCAGGGCTGGTGGCGCGCCCGCGGCTGCAGCGCCAGATTGTCCAGGGGCTGTGCGGCCCGTTGACCCTGGTGACCGCCCCGGCCGGCTTCGGTAAGACCACCCTGGTGGCGTCCGGGGTGAGCGATTGGGGCATGCCGGCCGCCTGGCTGTCACTGGATAAAGACGACAACCGGGTGGGGCGCTTCCTGGTTTACCTGGTGGCCGCCTTGCAGGCCGCGGATGCGGCCATCGGTCGCGAGGCGGCCCAGCTGGTAGC
>JAAZNB010000278.1 GCA_012798515.1 Chloroflexota bacterium | reverse complement strand
GGTTCCAGCAAACGCTCTTTGGTATAGATGGTCGATTCCCGGTCGTAGAACGAAAGCTCGTACTGGTCTCCCAGCACGATCGCCTCGGTGGGGCAGGCGTCTTCACAGAAACCGCAGAAGATACAGCGCAGCATGTTGATCTCGTAGGTGCTGGCGTAGCGTTCTCCGGGAGAATAGCGCTCTTCGTCGCTGTTTTCGGCCGCCTCGACGAAGATGGCATCCGCCGGGCAGGCCGCAGCGCACAACGAACAACCGATACAGCGTTCCAATCCATTTTCATAACGACGCAGGACGTGCCGCCCGCGGAAGCGCCTGCGCACCGGGCGTTTCTCTTCCGGGTATTGGATGGTTACCGGCTTCTCCAGCATCGATTTCAGCGTGGTCCACATTCCTTGCAGCATGCGCTTAACCTCCTACCCCAATAATGACCGCCGCAGTGACAATCACGTTGAGCAGCGCCAGGGGGAACATGATCTTCCACCCCAGCTGCATCAGGCGGTCATAACGGATGCGCGGCAGGGTAGCCCGCACCCAGATGATGACAAACAACCAGATAATCACCTTGCCAAACAGGTACAGCGGGCCGAGCCAGGGGATTTGGTCGACGAATGGCCCCTGGTAACCGCCCAGGAACAACGAGACCCCGATCATCGAGATGGCGATCATCTTGATGTACTCGGCCATGAAGAACAGGGCGAACTTCATGCCGGAATACTCGGTGTGGTAACCGGCAGTCAATTCCTGCTCGGCCTCGGGCATGTCGAACGGCGCCCGGTTGACCTCGGCCAGGCTGGCAATGAAGTAAATCACGAAAGCAATCGGCTGGTACACGGCGAAGGGCACCCCACGCTGCGCTTCGACGATTTCACGCACGTTCAGCGAGCCGGCCAGCATCACCGGGGCAATCAGGGCAAAGCCCAGGGCCAGCTCATAACTGATCATCTGCGCCGTAGAACGCAGCCCGCCCAACATGGCGTATTTGTTGTTCGAAGACCAACCGGCCAGGGTAATGCCATATACCGAGATGGACGTGACCGCCATGATGTACAGCACCCCCACGTTCACGTCGGACAGAGAGAGCGTAATCGTGCGCCCGAACAACACGACCTGGGCTCCCCAGGGGATCACCGCCGTGACGATCAACGAAGGGATCACCGTGATGATGGGCGCCAGAAAAAAGATCAGCTTATCCGCCGAGGCCGGGGTGAGCTCTTCTTTGAAGATCAGCTTGACCGCGTCGGCAATGGGTTGCAAGAGACCCTGCGGGCCGGCCCGGTTGGGTCCCAGGCGGATCTGTATACGGGCCAGCACTTTGCGCTCGTACAGCGTGGTGTAAGCGAAGCCGGCCGTCATGAACAATATGATAAAGATGGACTTGATAATCCATTCCCAGATCAAGGCAGCATCCATAAATCCCTCGATACGTTCAATCTGCTGTCTATCAACCACTCACCGTCGAGGCGTGCGGTAGTTCCACCACGGCGGGCCCGTTCAAAGGGAAGCCAACGCGGCGCGGCATGACGCCCACCCCGGCCGGCAGGTCACCGGCCAGGCGCAAGCTGACCGGGCCGCTGACGCCGTTTACGGTAATGTGCAGTGTGTCGCCCTCTTCCAGGCCAAACCCGGCCGCCGTCTCCGGGTTGAGCAGCAGCTCGGGACCGGCGCGACGGTTATTCAGCAGCGGGGAGAAGTGCATCAGGTTGCCCCGGTCGTACAGGCGGGTCGCCGGGAAAACCGGCAACGAGCCGGCCGGCACGTGCAGCGCATCCACCGTGGCGTTCATTTCGAGCTCCGTAGCCGGCGGTAAGGGCCCCGGGCCCAACTTCTGTCCCAGGCCCTGGTGATTGTCGTACCCTGTGCCGCCGTAATACAGGTCCTGCCGCCCGACCAGGGGCAGCTGCTCGTGGGTCTCGGCCAGCTTCTGGTACGTCATGTCGCCATACCCGGGCGCCTGCTCTGCAATTGCCAGCAAGACCAGCGCAGCCGCCCGTTCTTCCAGCGTCACGCCGAGGCGCCGGCCGATCTGGGCCGTGATCGTGAAATCCGGGCGCGTCCCCGCCAGGGGCGGCACACCCGGGTAGAAACGCTGCAAGCGGCGTTCCCCGTTGGTGTAGCTGCCTTCCCGCTCGTTGAAGGCCTGCGCCGGCAGGACCACGTCTGCCCGGCGCGCCGTCTCGGTCAGGAACAGTTCCTGGACCACGACGAAGCCGGCCTGGTCGAGGGCGTCAGCCAGGGCCGGGTCGTCCCCGGCCGGGTCGGCGGCGGCGATGTAAGCCAGCCGGGCGCCGTCCAGGCGCTGCGCCAGGTCGGCTGCCGGGCGGAAGCCCATGTCCCAGGCGCCCTGGGTATTGCCCTTGGGCCACACCCCCACCAGGCCGTTGTTGGGGCGCCCGGTGTGGTTCGTCTGTACCAGCAGGGCCGCGCACAGGCGTGACAGCGCCTGCGAAGCGGACAGCCCCAGGCCCTCACTACCGAAAAAGATGACCGCATCCTGCGCCCCGGCGAAGGCCTGGGCCGCCTCGGACAGCGGCGCCCCGCCGGCAGACTGGTAACGGGCGGGGAACAAGGCTTTGAGCGCTTCCAGCTCGCCGCCGTAGGGATAGCGCACCACGTGGGTGGCGAATTTGTCCAGGCGGGTCGGGCGCGGGTTGGCCACGATCAGTTTGGCCCCCCGCTCGGCGGCCTGCTTGAGACGCAGCCACCATAGCGGCGCTTCCTGGTGCAGGTCGCTGGCCACCACCAGGATGGCGGTTTCGGGGCCCATGTCCTTCAGGTTCGACCCCTCCGGCAGCCCCAGGCCGGCCACCAGGTCGCCGCCGGCCATATAGCTATCCAACAACGCCTGCCCGCCCTGGGCGTCCGTCAGGCGCTGCATATTGAACAAATCTTCGTTGCTCAAGCGTCCGCCGGCCAGGGTCACCAGGCTCGCGCCGGCCGCTTTGAACTGCTCGGCCACCTTGTCCAGTGCTTCTTCCCAGGAGGCCGGGACCAGCTGGCCATCCTTGCGCACCAACGGCTGGTCGATGCGCTCCGGGCTCTCGGCGTAATGGTAGACGAAACGACCTTTGTCGCAGATCCAGATCTCGTTGACGTCCTCATTCTGGCGCGGCATGATGCGCTTGATCACCTTGCGCCCGCCGGAGTGTTGTTCGCGGCGCACGTTCATCACCGTATTGCAGCCCACCGGGCAGTGGTTGCACACCGAGGCAGCGCTGTTCAACTCCCAGGGGCGCGCCCCGAAGCGGAAATCGTGAGTAGTCAGGGCCCCCACCGGGCAAATGTCGGTCGTGTTGCCGGAGAACACCGAGTCGAACCCGGGGGTCGAGTGGGTCACAATCTGTAAAGAACGGCCGCGTTGGGAAAAACCGATCACCGGGTCGTCCACGACCTCGTCCTGGAAGCGGATACAGCGGGCGCACTGGATGCAGCGTTCGCGATCCAGGTAGATGAGCTCTCCCAGGGGATGGTGCTTGGCCAGGTGCATCTTTTCGTCCAGCAAAAAGCGACTTTGCCCCGGGCCAAAGGCCATGGTCAGGTTTTGTAGCGGGCATTCGCCGCCCTTGTCACACACCGGGCAATCCAGGGGATGAGAAGTGAGCAGGAATTCCACCACCTCGCGGCGCGCTTCCTGCACCTTGTCCGAATTGGTCACCACGACCATACCCGGGGAAACCACCGTGGTGCAGGCCGTCTCCAGCTTGGGCGACATCATCACCTTGATCGACCCATCCGGCTCATGCTGTACCTGCCCGGTGGCCCGGTCGATCACCGGACGGCCGACTTCGACCAGGCACATGCGGCACATCCCCACCGGTTCCAGCTTGGGGTGATAGCAAAAGACCGGGATGTCGATGCCCACCGTCTTGGCGGCGTCTACCACAAAAGTCCCGGCCGGCACCGTCACGCTCAGGTCGTCAATTTTCAACGTTACTGTGTCGTTGGCCATCTTAGGAACTCCTCACCTGCGCCTCGAAGTCGGGGCGGAATTGCTTGATGCTCGAAACCACCGCCATGGTCGAGAACTCGCCCAGGGCACACAGGCACTTGCCCTGGATCTGGTGGGCCACTTTGTCCAGCAGCTCGATGTCTGCCGGCGTGCCGGCGCCGCGCATCATCCGCCGGGTGATGTGGTCCATCCAATAGGTCCCTTCCCGGCAGGGCGTGCACTTGCCGCACGACTCGTGCTTGAAGAAGTTCACCGTCTTGCTCACCAGCCAGGCCATGTTGACCGTCTCGTCCAGGATGATCACCGAGGCAGAGCCCAGCGGCGCGCCCAGCTTTTGCTGCAGGGTCTCGTAATCCATGGGGGTATCCAACACCTCTTCGTTGCTGGTAATCAGGCTGGACGAGGCCCCGGCCGTCATGATAGCCTTGACCCGGCCGCCGCCGGGGACGCCCCCGCCGTGTTCATAAATCAGCTGGCGGAAAGTGGTCCCCAGGGGCAGCTCGTAGTTACCCGGCCGGTTGACCCGCCCGGAGAGGCTGAAGATCTTGACCCCCGGGCTCTTGTCGGTGCCGAACAGGTGATACCAGCCGGCGCCGTGCTCGATGATCGGCGGTACGTTGGTCAGCGTCTCCACGTTGTTGATCACCGTGGGACGCCCAAACAGGCCGTGCACCGCCGGGAAGGGCGGGCGCAGCCGCGGCTGGCCGAGGTACCCTTCGATCGACTCCAACAGGGCGGTTTCCTCACCACAGATGTACGCCCCGGCGCCTACGTGTACGTACAGACGCAGGTTGTAATTACTGCCGAACAGGGCCTCGCCCAAAAATCCCTGGCGTTCCAGCTCGGCAATGCGTTCTTCTAATGTCTGGGCAATCTGCCAGAACTCACCACGCAGGTAGACGTATGCCACACTGGCCTGCACGGCGTACGAGGCGATCATCAACCCCTCCAGGAACTGGAAGGGATTGCTCTCCAGGATTTCACGGTCTTTGAAGGTGCCCGGCTCGGATTCGTCGGCATTAGCGACCACGTAATGCGGCCAGAGGTCGTTGGGCAAGAAGCCCCACTTGACGCCGGTGGGAAAGCCGGCCCCACCGCGGCCGCGCAGGCCGGATTGCTTGACCTCGTCGAGCACTTTGGCCGGCTCCATGGTGGTGACCACTTTGCGGAACGCCTCGAAGCCCCCGTTCTTCTGGTAAACGGAAAGCTGGTTCAGGTCGGGGATCTCCCTGTGGCGCAGCAGCAAATGTTCAGGCATCGCCGGCCTCCTGATTCGTTTGTGGCTGCACCCCGGACTTGCTCCTCAGCTCGGCAAACAAGGCTCGGGCGGTCTCGACCGTCTGGTGTTCGTGGTAGGTGATCTCGCCATCTCCTTGCAGCTGGAACACCGGCGCCCGGTGGCAGGCCGCCAGGCACTTCACTTCTTCGACGGTAAACAGCCCGTCAGGCGTGGTCTGGTTGACGCCAATCCCCAGTTCGCTGCACACCTCTTGCAGGAACTGATCGGCGCCGCGCAGAGCGCAGGGCAGGTCGGTGCACACCTGAATACGGTAGCGGCCGCCGGGCTCTTCGTGGAACAGGGTATAAAAGCCCACGATTGAAGCGACATCCGTCACCGAGATTTCGATAATTTCGGCAATATCAGCCATATCCTGGTCGCTGACCCGGCCGGTGCTACGCTGCGCCAGGTAGAGCAGCGGCATAACCGCAGAACGCTTGCGGTCGGGCGGATACTTGGCCAGGATCTGGTGAACTTCTTCAGAGTAGCGGTTGAGTAGCTGGTTCAACGGTCCGTATCTCCCAGGACGATATCAATACTTCCGATGACGCTGACCACGTCGGCCACGAAATGCCCGCGGGTCAACTGCGGCATGATTTGTAGATTGGCAAACGAAGGGGTACGGTAATGCACCCGGTAGGGCTTGGGGCCCCCATCGCTCTCCAGGAAGACGCCCAGCTCACCGCGCGGCGACTCCACGGCAGTGTACACCGATCCCTTGGGCACGTTGTAACCCTCGGTCCACAGCTTGAAGTGGTGGATGAGCGCCTCCATGCTGATGCCCAGCTCCGAGCGCGGCGGGGGCACTACCTTGCGGTTGCTGCTGCGCACCGGGCCGTAAGGCAAACGGTCCATGGCCTGGCGGATGATGCGCAGTGACTGGCGCATCTCGTCGACGCGCACCCGGTAACGAGCGTAGACGTCTCCCTCCGGACAGCTGGGGACGTCGAATTCGTACTGCTCGTAACCGCTGTAAGGGCGCACCTTACGCAAGTCGTAGGCCAAACCGCTGGCGCGCAGCACGGGGCCGGTGATGGCGTAACGCAGGCACTCCTGTGTGGAGATCACGCCGATGCCCTTGGTGCGTTCCAGGAAGAGCATGTTGTTGTTGAGCAGGGATTCGTATTCGTCGATGCGCGCCGGTAAGATGCGCAAGAAATCGTACACGGCGGCCTCGAATTCAGGCGGGACGTCCCGCCACAGGCCGCCCGGGCGGATGTAAGTGGTCATCATGCGCGCCCCGGAGATCATTTCGAAGATATCCAGGATCTTCTCGCGCTCGCGCATGGTGTATAGGAACACCGACATGGCCGCCAGGTCCAGCCCGGAAGTACCCAGCCAGACCAGGTGAGAGTTGATCCGCGTCAGTTCCGCCAGGATGACCCGCAGCACCTGGGCACGGGGAGGCACGTCCAGCTCGAGCAGTTTTTCCACGGCCAGGCAGTAAACCAGGTTATTGCCCAGGGGGTTGAGGTAATCCAGGCGGTCAGTCATCACTTCGGCCTTGGCGTAGGTCTTGGCCTCCATGTTCTTCTCCACACCGGTGTGCAGGAAACCGATATCCGGGATACAGCTGACCACAATCTCCCCATCCAGCTCCAGTAGCAGGCGCAGCACACCGTGAGTGCTGGGGTGTTGGGGACCCATATTCAACAGCATGGTCTCGCCGGTCATCGCCCGCTCCGAGACCAGGTGGCGGATCTCATCCAAAGAGACTTCACGGATTTCAGCCATACACGACTCCAATACGTTT
>JAAZNB010000277.1 GCA_012798515.1 Chloroflexota bacterium | reverse complement strand
GTGTGGCGGGCGATCTCGGCGGCCAGGATCTGGCCGGCCAGGTCCTGCTCGGCAGGGGTGAAGGGGCGAGCGGGGTCGATGCGCCCGGTGGAAGCGGCGCCGACGATGGGCAGCCCGGCCGCCACGAGGGCATCGACCAGGGTTTGCACGTCGACCCGATTATCTTGTTCTGGCATGGGGAAGGCTCCTTTCAGGCAAACAGGTATCCGCTGAGACCGGATTGGGTGGTGGCCAGGCCGTTATCGCCGTAGAAGTTGGACCAGCCGGCGGTGCCGCCGGCTTCTAAGGCCAGGACGTAGTGATATCCGGGGCTGAAATATTTATGCAGCAGGGCATGCGCCTGGCCGGCGACCACGCCGGTACGCAGGTCAGAGCCGTCTGCGTCGGTGGTATCGATGGCCAGGCCCACATAAGCCATGACGCCGGACTGCTCCAGCACTTCACACAACACTTCGACGTGCACGGGATCGATGGTGTAGCCGGTGATGAACTGAACCCGGTTGGCCAGGGAGTTGTTCATGGGGCGGTAGGCGAAGGTGTTGTACATCCAGGTGTTGGTGGTCTCGATGACCTTCAAGGGCCGCTGCAGGCGATTTTCCCAGTTCCACAGGTAGCGCTGAGCCAGGCTGTCTTCTGCAATGCCGGCACCGGTGGTGCGCAGGGTGCCCAGGTAACGGTGGGTGGGGTCACCGGATTTGACCAGGATGCCATCCTGCCAGGCCAGCTGGATGGCGCGGGAGTTGTCGCTGGACCAGTCGACCAGCTGCAAGGCCAGGCCGGCCCCGCTGTCGTACAGGTAGACGTCGAGGTTGCGCCCGGCGGGTTTACCGGCCAGGGAGGCGCTGAGCGGATCGAAGGCGACCGTCTGCCAGCCGAACCCGGGCACGTACAGGCTGGTGCGATTGCCGCAGTAAGGCGTGTAATAGACCACGCCGGCGCCGGTCACGTCGCCGGCGGGCAGGGGATTCCCGGGCGCCAGGGTGAGGCGCCCGCCGGCCGGCTGCTGGGGGTGCAGGTTGAGCTGCGTGTGCAGGCCGGCGGCCTGCTCGGTGAGGATGGATCCCGGCACCAGGGCAGCGCCGTCCCAGTAGAAAGAGCCGATACGCCGGCGGTTGGCGCTCTCGGTGGGGGTGGTGTTGATTTGCAGGGTGAAGGCGCTGCTGCCGGCCGTGCGCACGGCAAACACGTAGTAACTGGCCGCCGGGCCGGCCAGCTGGCCGGCCGGCAGGTCGATGTGGGCAGTGGCGCACAGTGGGACGCCATCCACCAGCAGGCACACCGGCGCCTGGGGGCTGGCCGGCAGCCGCACCCGGTTGCTGGGCAGGTATTCCAGGCGCAGGCCGCTCTCGTAGCGGCCGAGCAGCTCGGCCAGCAGCACCGAGTCACTCTCGGCGGCCCCCAGGCGCAGCGCATCGCTGCGCAGGCGGTTGTACTGCTGGTAGCTGGTGGGTTGGCTGTCTTGCACGTCGAAGGATTGGGGGTAGCTCATGCTTTCGCCTTTCAGCTGTGGCGCCTTAGCGCCAGTAAGAATTGCCCCAGTTGCGTTCACCGGTGTAGCTGTCCTCGTCGACCCATTTGGAGTCGAGGTAGACCCCGGTGGGCGGGGGCGCAAAGTAGCCGCCGCGGCTGCTCAGCTGCACGGTGACCGTGGCGGCGGCGGGATAGATGGTCTCGATCATGATGTGCCCTCCGGAGGTCAGCCCGGTAAGGATGCCGCTGCGGTACATGAGCCCGATGTCGCTGTGCTGCAGCAGGATCTGCACCAGGCGGCTGTACATGCTCGCGGCCGTGGCGCTGTGCCGGCTGCCGTCGGGGTTGAGCAGGTCGTCGGCCAGCAGGACGGTGAACCACAGGTGGGTTACGTCTTCCATTGCGCCCAGGGCGTTGGCGTAGGCTTCGCGGTGGATGCTGACCACCGGGCCCCAGTCTTTGCGCGGCTCGAGCAGGAAGCCGTACGGCTCCCCGCCGTCGACCTGGGAGTGGAACAGGGCTACGTCACAATCGACGCCTATGGTGGCCATACTGTTTTTCTCCTGGGGGCGGGCCCCGCGGGGCCCGCCCCGGGTTGTTATTCATCGCCCAGGCGGCGATCCCAGCGGTCGAGCGTCCAGCCGGCCGCCGGCAGGACGCCCGGCATTTGCCGGGCGGTGATCTTGAGCTCTCGCAGCCGGCTGCGGAATTCCAGCAGTTGTGCGCAGCCCCATTCCAGCAGCTGCGAAGGGTCACTGCTGCGGCTGGCGTAGCTCTCGGCTACGCCCGAGGCGCGCATGACGGCTGCCAGGCCGGCGGCGCCGGTGGCCAGGATGGGCAGGTGGTCGGGCCGGACGGTGGTGAGGAGGGCGCCATCCAGGTCTTGCAGGCTGTGGGCGGCGGCGTAGGTGACCTGGAGCTGTTGGCCGGCCTGCGGGCTGGCGCCCTGGATCTGTACCACCGGCCGGCCATCGGCCCAGTAGTACCAGTAGGCGGCCCAGGGCGGCGGGTCGATCTCGCCCGGCGTGTAGGGGTAGACCAGGCGCAGGACGGCTTGCAGGCCG